>OMZC01000096.1 GCA_900315395.1 uncultured Gammaproteobacteria bacterium | reverse complement strand
CTTGTAAAGGCTAAAGCAGAGTACCAGAAGATCTTAGATTCATTAGCATAAAACTGCTTTTTGCCACAAGGATATAGTCTTATCTTAGGTAAGTATCAGCCCCAAAATTAAGCCCTCATCTAAAACTGATGATTTTACCTTGTGGCATAAAACAAAATGTCTAAAAGAGCTTATAGTTTAGCCTTTTCAATAATACATTGATGAGTTTTTGTTTTCTTTGAATAATTAATGCCAACTAATAAGACCTCTCCTTTATAGTCTTTAAAGAACTGTAAGTAGTTCTTCTCTTTAATCTGAGTAATAGCAGATTCTGCTGACTTATCGTACTTTAACTCCATAAGTAGTGCAGGTCTATTTACACCAGGCTTTGGCAAATAGACTAAATCAGCATAGCCTTTTCCTGTAGGTAATTCTCTTACTACGTTATAGGTATCAGACGTACTTGCATCTAAGGATAATGAAATCACACAAGACAAAGAATTCTCATCATTGTAAGTCAGAATAGAAGTATGGTCTTGATGAGCTTCATCAAAGACTTTAGCTACAGCTTCACCATTTAATGACCAAATATCTTTTAATAAGTCATAAGACTTACTTATAAGATTATAGACACCTGAGTAGTTTTTGTTATCTTCAACGATATTTCTAAATTCCATTTTGATTTCTTCGTTTGGAATATGAACTACAAATTTAGAAATATTGTCTACCCTGATATCTGAATCTGTTTTTATTGCCAAATAACCTAAATGAATGAGCAAAGTTAAAACATCATTCTTTGTCTTAAATGTAACCATATCATTTTGGAATTTAGCTATATTTACGACAACATCTTCACCAGCCATTAACTTTACAATATCTTCTTTCAATCCTTCCTTATTCATATCAATAAAATCTTGAAGGGTTTCAAAGGTTCCAGTTTTTGTCCAGTAACTACCAAATCTCTTTCTGCTTATGCTTTTTACTACAGAATTAGGATTATAAATATGAGGAACATCTATAAAAGAGTACCCATCATACCATTGCTGCATTTGGTTATAATCCATATTGAACTTGTTACACAATGACTGAACTTCGTTCTCTGTAAAACCGATGAAAGGGGCAAAATTATCTGGATCTGTCATTGAAAACTCATTGAACATATTCAATGCACTTTGGTTTCCGTACTTCTTAACCGGTAGGATACCTGTCATATAAGCTAGAGCTATGTAAACTTGATCTTTGAAGATACCTTCTAACCATTCAAGGTATAGTTTTAAACTTTGGCCATCCTCTTTTTTCTCTCGCATAATGCGATCCCATTCATCGATAATGATGACAAAAGGAACATTGCATTCTGAAAAAACATCATCTAAACATTTATGTAACTTGTTAGGAGAATTGAAAACAATTTGTGGATAACCTTCTTTTAATTCATCCACTATAGAAGATGTAATTGATGCAATCATTTTATTAACATCATGATGAGCATCATTAAATTCAAGCGACATGTTAATAAAAATAACATTGTATTGATTTAAATGATTCTTGTAGCTTGGAGATTTTGCTATTTTAAGATTATCAAACTGAGATGAACTATCTACTCCTCTTGAATAATAAGAACAGAGCATTTTGGCTGTAACAGACTTTCCAAAACGGCGAGGTCTACTTAGGCAAAAGTACTTATCTTGAGTTTTTATACTTTGATTCAAGATCTCTATTAAAGGAGACTTATCAACATATATAAGGGAGTCTAACGTTTCTTGAAAAAGCTCTTTTCCCTTATTTAAATACTTTGCCATTAACAATCACCTTATTCTCACTTCAATTACATTTACTAGCAGTTATTATAAATGTAACTACATTTATCTCAGCGATGTGAAACATAAAAATCATAAAAATTATCTATTTTTGGCATTTTTTGCCAGTAATTTGTCTGTTCTTAAAAATTTGCCCTGTACACTGCCTCAAACTTATTTTGAGGATAATTTAATGTTCTTTAAATCAAAATCTGTAGAAAACAGTTTTCAAACTAAAGATCCTACCTGGTTAATCGTGTTAGGTTCTTTAACTCTTTTTGCAACCTGTATCTTTTGTGCCTTAGATGGAGCATCACTGTCATCATCCTTGTCATTTGGACTGGTGATCTTATTGAACGTGCCTATCTATGTGAGCATGTTCAAATATGAACCTGACTCTGAGCATTCTAATGAGTACTACCTTTGTGACAGTGAGTTATATAAGCTCTCTGGCTACGAGGAAGTGCCTATCTTAGATAAAAACAGTAACTACAAGTTCACAGAAGCTACCCGTCTTATCGACAGGCATATAGAATCTCAAAAGGCGGAGAACCGTAACCGAGAGGACTACGTACCAATCAATTTGAATAAAGATGACATTGCAGCACTGACCATGGTAGCTGCTAAAAACATCACCAATAAGCTCTTTATTGGATATGGCTATGAGTTTTTACCAAAGCATGCAAGGCGTCTTGTCAAACTCCAAGAGCAGGGACTCAAGCTGTTACCTAATGGTAAGGGCTCAGCTCAAATCCACAATTTAAAAAGACGACATAAACCTCTTTTTGTGGATTTACAGAATATTAAAGATCATGCCATTATCTTTGGTACTACAGGCTCTGGTAAAACCAGGTTCTTTGATCTTTTAATTACTCAGGCAATTGAAAGAAACGATACTGTCATCATCATCGATCCTAAAGGAGATCGTGATTTAAAACGTAGAGCTCGTAGAATTTGTGCCTGCACTCATCGTGATGGTGCTTTCCATGTTTTAGATATCAAAGATCCAAAGTTAACCACATCCCCTTTTAACCTCTTTGGCTCATCTACAAGCTCATCTGATATTGCAGATAAACTCTCAGCTCTTATGAAACAGTCAACCTTTGATACTGACAGCTTTGCAAGCTATGGTCAGGAGGCTGTTGCCTGTGCTGTAACTGCCTTAGACTGTCTTGATTTACCTGTTGATATCTACAATATTTGCAATCATGCCAATATTGAAAGCTACTTTGAAGGCATGGTAGCAGGTCTTTCAAAGCTTACAGCTAAAACTCAAAATCGTGATCTAGCTGTTTACTTTGCTAGACTCTTAAAAGGCTACTCCATTGAAAAACACCTTTACACTCATGTAAGAGATTTCTTAGTCAGCATCGGCGATGAAGCTCAGTTAGATGGTATTGGTGACATCAGTGAGGACTGTCTTTTAGATCCTGAAATTGCCTTTACCTTATCCCCTGATGATCTTGCAAACTTAAGAGCTAAAAGAATGGCAGCCTTTTCAGATGCTAATGTAAGTGAGACCGATATAGTTGAAGCTCAGGTAGTAGAAACAAAGACTTATGAACCTGACTCAATGTCATCTGCAAACAGTGAAAGTGAGAGCGGTAGCCCTAACAGTACCGATACCAGTACAAAGACAAGTAAAGATACCAAAGAATCTTCTGTAAAAGACGCACAGACAAATGAGACCGAGACAAAGCCTAAACGACGTGGTCGTCCTCCTAAAAAGAAGGTTGAGGAAACTTTGGATTCTAAAGCTACAACTGAGGATAAAAAAGGCAAAGAAACCACTAAAAAGACTACAGCTAAAAAGAAAACTACCAAGCCTAAGAACTTTAAAACTCAGGTAAAAGCTGCTGCTTTTATTACCTACTATAAATATCTAAAACGTCATGCAAATTTGGATGTTGATCCTGAGTTTGAAAAGCTTGTCTTCATGACTATAAAGGAGCAGTCATTCTTTGAAAAAACCACTGCAAGTATTATGGCTGTACTTAATACATTAAACAGTTACAACTTAAAACAGGTTTTATCAAAATCACCAGATCAGACTGACTTTTCTGATATTTACCAGAAGAACAAGGTCTTTTACTGCGCCTTACACTCAATGTCTAATGCAACCTTAAGCTCTTATGTAGGTAAGTTACTTTTATCAGATTTAAGCTCTTTTGCTGATCATATTTATTCAATGGATGAGGAATTACATGCTCTCGATAATCATAGTTCAAATGATAAGTTGCGCCATGCTGATGATTTATTTAGTAAGGTAGGATGTGCTTTTAATTCAGCTGATGACTTTAATGGCAACGGCTTTAATGACAATGTTTTTAATGACAACACTGATAACAGCACAGATCACGATTTAAAACAATCTGACGCGCTCTTTTCAAAAGAGCTGTATTCAGATCATACCGATCCTGATGCCAAAGCTGCCTTAGAGCTTACCCGTGAGCTTGTAAATCTTGAGGAAGTGAACTCTTTTATTGAAGACAAGAAGGCAGAAAAAGCTCAAAAAGCACTTCGCTATAAAGCCAGAAATCCTGAGTTTGATAAGGTCATGAGTATCTTACAGGCCCCAAAATTTGACAAAGTAAAGCAAAGACGCAAGGTAAGTATCTTTATTGATGAGGCAAGTGAGGTAGTTAATGAAGCATTGCTACAGCTTTTGAACAAAGCGCGTGGTGCTGATTTCTCAATTACGATTGCAACTCAGACCTTCTCTGATTTAGCTAAAAGATGTGGTTCTAAAGATGCTGCCATGCAGTTAATTGGTAACTGCAACACTATGTACGCTTTAAGAGTAAAAGATGAACAGACAGCAGAGGTCATCACCTCATCTTTACCTAATACCACTTTCTATACCAAGAACATCTCTACAGGTACGATGTCTGATACCTATAAAGAGAATTACAAGGATTCAGCATCCATGTCTGCTAACACCTATATTGACAGGATCTTTCCAGCATCTGCCCTCATGGATCTGCCAAACTTTGAGTATGTGGCAAAACTCTCTGATGGACGCTTTGTCAAAGGTGTAATTCCAATTCTTACGGACAATAAGGTTCGTGCCTAGAAAATTTGGATAAAAGATCTTTGCCTGTAAAGATCTTTGATAAGTAACGTTCGCGATAAGGAACTGTCAAGAGAAAGAAAGAGAAAAGATTCATGAAGCTAAAGCTCTACGCTTTAGCTTCATGGTAGTTGTTTTTTAGGTAGCTGTTTTAAGTTAGCTATTTGTTTTTTAGATAGTTATTTTTTGGATTGTTGTTTTTTACAAAATTACTTTAGGATCATATGTTCGGTTTTACATTTAAAACATTAAGACTTTATGTAATCGGTTTTATCATTTTGCTTTTTATCTTAAGTACTGACCATTTAGGTCCTAGTACTAAGGTGATCTTTTATGAGGAGTTAGATAACTTTTGCTATATCTTTGCCCATAACTGTGAGGATACACTGGTGCGCATTGGTAAGATTGCAGACTTTATAAGACCAATCTTAGTAGTAACAAAGGTGGTTGAGTTAGATAAAGTGATCTTACTGCCAATCATCAGGATCCTCTTTTTGGCAATTGGCTTTGGAAAGTATTTAGTATTGCTGACTTTAGCAGGCTTTGCATTAGGTCGTATTTTAAGATTTCAGGCAGTTGAGGATTTTAAGACACCAATTATCTTAAAGATTGTAGGAGGCTTTTCCTATGAGCTTGTAACCTTAATTTTACTGGTGCTCATCTTTCAGGCATTTATATCCTGTGCTTACATATTAACCTTTCTCTTTTTACTTCTACCTGCACTGTGTGGCATTAGAATAGGATCTGCCTGTTAATGGCTTGATTTAATGGCTTGATAATTACCTGCAGTTAGATGGAGTTGCTAAAGAACCTCTTCTTTTACAAGCTGGTTTTATGAGTTGCTTTTATGAGCAGTGCTCACTTACAAAGTCATTTACGATTTCTTGTAACTGGTACTGCTCTTTTGATGATTATTGCTCCAATCATCAGAAACAATTCAAGAAAAACAGTGCTCCAACCTTAAGAAAATCTTGCTCCAACCTCAAGAATCTCACTAAAAAATCAATCTACACAAAAAATCTAAATGCGGTAAGATATGAGCCTTACTTGATTAGCAGAAGAATAAATTACGATCGTAAAATGATCTATCAGGCATTTAAACTAGCATTTCCAAGAACACTACCGATACTAGCAGGCTTTTGGTTCGTAGGCTTAGCCTATGGACTGTATATGCATGTATCAGGATTCTCTTTTGTATACCCAATGCTCATGAGTCTTATTATCTATGGAGGCTCATTAGAGTTTATTACTGTAGCAATGTTGCTATCGCCATTCAGTCCGGTAGGAGCATTTGTAATAGCGCTGTTAGTACAGGCAAGACACCTTTTCTATGGTATTTCTATGTTAGATAAGTACAAAGGCTTAGGTCTTAAAAAGTACTATCTAATCTTTGGCATGTGTGATGAGTCTTTCTCATTGAACTTTACAGCTAAAATTCCTGAAGGTGTTGATAGAGGCTGGTACTACTTTTTCATTACCCTTTTAAATCAGTTCTATTGGGTATCAGGATCAACTATGGGTGCGCTAATAGGTGATCTGTTACCTCTTAATACCAAAGGTTTAGAGTTTGTGATGACAGCTTTGTTTGTAGTGATCTTTGTAGAACAGTTTTTAAATGATAAAGAAAAGATAAACGGCTTTATTGGTATTGGTGCATCTGTACTCTGCCTTTTAATTTTTAAAGCACAGAACTTTATGATACCTGCCATGATCTTAATGCTATCTATCATTCTTTTAAGGTACAAGCTAAAGAAAAGCAATAAAGTTGCTGACACAACCAATGCTTGCGTAAGTCATGATGACACTAGGAGCGATAAAACCACTGGTGCAAATCAGGAAAGTAAGGACAATAGACTATGACCATTACAGAACAGTGCATTACTATTGGCCTGTGCGCTCTTGGCACTCAAATATGTCGTTTCCTGCCTTTTATCTTATTCTCAGGTAAAAGCAGATTGCCTCACTGCATTGAATATTTAGGTAAAGCTCTGCCTTTAGCAGTCTTTGGTATGTTGGTTGTTTACTGTTTAAAAGACGTATCTTTTGTTCAAAATGATTATGGTCTGCCAGAAATGATAGCTGTAATTGCAACAGCTCTAATTCATGTTTTAAAGAGAAACATGATGCTATCTATTGCCTTAGGAACAGCAATCTATATGGTCTTAGTGCAGTTTGTTTTTGTAGGGTGATTTGTATCTGAATTTGTAGGTTGATTAGATTTAAGCTTGTGCTTTTAATAGCAGGATATGCTCTTCAATCTCTTTAATCACTCTTTTGAAGATCACATCACTTTTACCTGTAGGATCTTCTAAATGCCAGTTATCATCAAAAGGTCTACCTATAAAAGGACAAGACACATCACACCCCATTGAGATTGCAAGATCAGGTGTAGGAATGTCTTTAATGAGCTTGCTTTTCTGACCTTGTTTTTCCATGTCAATGCCATAAAGCTCTTTTATAAGCCTTACAGCATCTTGATTGATTTTATCTTTTAAAACAGTGCCTGCTGAATAACATGAGAATTTATCAGAAAGAAGATGACTACCTAGTGCTTCAGCTATTTGGCTTCTGCAAGAATTGTGGACACAGATAAAGGCAATTACTTTCTTATTCATGTTTGGAGTTCACTATAAAGGTTCGAATTTAATATTATCTGTAAAGCACTTTTTCATTTCTAGGTTAGGAAGTCTTGCATAAATACGACAATTGTAACCACCATCTATGCTGTCAGTCTTATCCCAGTCAATTGCTAAATATCCTTTTTGCAGTAATATGGACCAAATTAAGTCAGATGTTCTAAAAGACACATTTACAAAGAGAATATATTCACTTAAATAAAAGCTAATTGACTTTCCATCAACTAAGTTCTGCAACCTTTGCTCGTCATGATGGGCTAAATATCCTATAAACTCTGACAGATCTGAGTTAGAGTGTAAAATTGGTCTTTGAGAAAATGGGCTATTATTACCATCAATGAAATTAACTACACTTTCAGGACAGTACATTTCTTTATCATAGAACGTATAACCACCACAGTGAGCTTTTACCTTTGAAGCAATGACTTCAAGTCCGCAATCTTTTAAAAGTTGATTGATTTCTTCGCTTGTAAAACCAAATACTTCTGAATAATGACCTGTATTTTGAGTAATGGAATTATCATAGATATTGTTGACAGTGTCAGCGACACCGTTCTGAGCTTCTTTAAAACATCCTGTCAATATTATTCTATTCACATAAGGTTCGCTAGTTTTAGGATCTTGTGGAGTTGTTTTAAAGAAGTCATATAAAGAAGAAATTAATAAAACCAAATCATCGTGGTAACCTTTTTCCTTAGATACTGCAAATGGAACATCATAATCATCTATTAAAACATAGACCTGCTTTTTATAATGCTTATATAACAGTCTGCTAAGGTCGATAATTGATGAGGTTACATACGACCTTGTCAAATCGTCTAATCTTAACAGGAAATTTTTGTCGGTTAATTTTTCAAAAGATCTTTTATCATCCTCATCAAGAAATGGACTATCTTTTAAAAAGTTATACTCTTTGGCTTTATTCAATATTATCTGAGCAAGATTCAGATAAGCCTCATCAATTGTTTCTCCTTTAAAAGCTTTAAAGTTAAGAAAAATTACAGGATGCTGTCCCATGTATTTATCACAGAAATTCTTGTCTTTAAGGATCTTTGTGCCCTTGAATAACTTCTGCTGAAAAGATGAATTACCAGAATTAACGCTATCTACTCTTAAAAAAGAATCTATCATCGACAAAAACATAGTTTTGCCAAAACCACTAGGACGAGTGAAAAGCATGACCTTTGTTTTATCAATATCGATGATAGTCTTAAGATCTAATGTCTTATCTACAAAGTAGCGACCAGATGCCTTTAATTGAGCGAAATCTGTTTTTTCTTGAGGCAAAGGTAAGATTTGTTTGGTATTCATATTATGTTCTCAACCCGATAATTTATTGTTTATTATACACAGGTGTACCTGACTTTAAGTTCTTACTTTTGGTCAAATATACAATTAGCTAAGAATCATTTTTAGATTTCTTAAAAACAAAGGAAACCAAGATACAGCTGTATTTTGCAAACACGAATAAAATATCACTAGACTCAAGTTAAAGTGCGCTACTAGACCTAAGTTAAAGCGCTTTGCTAGACCGAAGATTGGCACGCCCACATACTGCATCAAGGTCTTAAAGAGGATCAGTCCTCAAAATTTTACCCATCAGAACTCATCTGGATAAACCTGTTTGGCTAAGAACAAGTTGCATGTAGCTAATGCGCCTAGTCCCTGAGTTCTCTTAATACCTAAAGCAAAGTCTGGGTGATAAGGTATTTTATGTAAAATCTCTTGAGCTCTTTTAAAGTTACCACTTTTAAACTCCATCTCCATGGTTTCTAACCAAAACTCAATTTCATCTTGAGACATTTCTATATCGCACTCTTTGCGATATTCAAAGTACTCAATCCACTCTTCTTTTGAAAAGTTATTCTCTGGTAATTGATAGCCAAGAGGCAGATGATTTAGATCAGACATATAAGCTCCTTAATACTGCTTAATTGCAACTATTCATATTTCAACTCATATTTCAAATCACTATATTTCAAATCTTTATAAGTGAAGGCTTAAAGCCTTCACTTTATAAAGCTAGATAAAACCTACTCTTTTATGTTTATGAGTTGCTTCACTATAAGAGTAGTTATCTTCAATCTTTGTAAGATTTAGGTGCAATAAAGCCTCATCCACATCACACTGTTCTACTTTACAAGAATCACGTAGAGCAGCTCTCTTACAAACAGAATCTAAAAAGGCTTTAGTATCACAAAGAGGATGACCTGACAGTTTTGTAGCAGCCTTAATTAAGGAGATCTCATGGCTTACTGGTATATCTTTTAGGTACTCATTCATCACTGCTACTACACTTTTGGTATCAGCATAGGTAATTTCAATTTTGTGTGAGAATCTGCCATTACGCAGGATTGCTTCATCCATATCATCGATGCGGTTAGTAGCTGCAATCACTAAGACTCTGTCTTTAGCTGTATCTGAGATTGAGCGTAAGAACTGAGAGATACCTTCATTGTTAGAGTTGCTACTTCTTTTAGCAAACATAGAGTCAGCTTCATCAATAAAGACAATAGATGGTGCTGAATCTTTGGCTTTATTAAAGATCTCGTTAATCTTTTTAGCAGAACCTGATGTGTACTGCTCATATTGAGAAGCATCAATAGTAAAGAGTTTCCAGCCTAAGAACTTTGCTATAGCACCAGCAGCATAGGTTTTACCAGTACCAGGTGCTCCATAGAACATGACAGGTTCAAGCATATTTAGGTTGAAGCGCTGATACTTTTTTGGATCCTTGATGTAGTCGATAAAGTTCTCATTGATGAACTTTTCAAGCTCTGTCTGACCTGGTAGAGAGAACACTGCATCCTTATCTAAGGTAAAGCCTAAGAACTTCTTTAAAAGATCATTAACAGTCTCCTGAAGACCTAAATTGTATCTGCAATTTTGAGTCTCTTCTTTTGTAAGCTCAGTTTTAACCATCTTGATGAACTTAAAGATTGAGTTTAAAGACAGTCCTTCTAAGATAGTTGAGAGCTTTTTTATATATGACATAGGTAACACACCGCTTGAAAATACAGAACTGAAGCAATCTTTAATGTCATCAGCAAGTGGTCTTGAGATATCAAAGGTATTTGGGAATAAATCTAAAAGACCTGAATCAATCTTTTCTCTAAACTGAGCTGTCATAATGACAAAGCAATTAGTCTTTTCAAGATCTTCAATTGCAAGTTTAGTAGCATTAACCTCTTCTATGGTCCAGTCATTGAGATCACGTACATAGCGAACATCTGGAAAATAAGCATCGACGTTTTCCATGACGATAACAGAAGGCTTTATAGGATCAATTTCCTTAAACCTTTCATTGAGCTTATTACCAAACTCGTGGACACAAGAACTTGCTACAGTCGCAAGATTTATCTTATGAACCTCAAAATTAAGAGCCCTTAACAAAGCCTCTACAGCTTTGGTTTTACCAGAGCCATGTTCACCAAATAAGCACAGGTTCACAGGCTTTTTATCACAACTTAAGTTATCTATTCTGTTATCTATTGTGTTAGCTCTTCTCTCCATGATTAACCTTGAGAATTCTTTGCTTAACTGCCACTCAGGCTTAAAGTCTTGGTCACAAGCAAAGTCTTTAATGTAATTCTCATACAGGTAATCTTGAAGCTTCTTATTGCCTACAATATGGAAGCTGTTTTTAGGATCATCTTGTAAAGAAGCATCATTAAGGCTTGCTTTATCCTCTGTAACCTCAAGACAGTTACTGTGTTTAGGATCAATGCCATGAGAGAGCATCTTGTGCATAATTTTTTCTTTTTGCTTTTGCTGCTCTTTATTGCTTAAGCTCTCAAGATTTAATTTGTGCTGATAGCGTGAGCTTAATCTTACAGGAAGATCTTTTTTTGGATCACCTGACACATGATCAGCTAATGCAACCTTACAATAACTTGGTACTGCTCCTAAATAATCAGGATTTGAGGTGAAACATTCTCTTAAATAGTCATCACTGTAAGGCTTATAGTTAAAAGTGTCTGCTGTAAACAATAAAGAGAATTCATTAAAGTACTCTCCATCATAGCAATGTGGATCCTTATGTTTTTGAGGGCACATTACAGACAGACTGTCATACTTTGGCATGTAAAAGCTGTTAAAAAATAGAGTCTTTAAAATGCTCTTAGCATACTCTGTGATTTTTACATTCAATCTACCGTTTACATTAGATCTAGCTTTTTCATTAGCTCTAGCTTTTTCATTAGATCTATCCTCATTCAATTTATCCTGTCTTAATTGATAAAATGCGATTAGCTGGTAAATAAATGATGGTGGCAGATTGCCATATTTACCCTCTCTAAGAGAGGAAATTACAGTAGCCAAATTAAATACTGATGAGTTTTGAGAAATTGCACCAACTCCTTGCAAACACTCATTAGATATTGGTTCTCCCCCTGCCTTTAGAACACCTGATACTGACTTATCACCTAAAGAGTTTAGGTATGACTTTATAAAGGTGTAACCTGGCAAACAAGGTAATAACTCAAGTGTATTTAAAGCCTCTTTTACATCATGCTCACAAAGTGCTTTTACAAGATAAGCGACATTAGCAGCATCCTCGGTTACAGGGAAACTGTAGGTAAGATTAGCTTCTGTTCTTAAATTAGTTGCTTCATAGAAAACGTATTGATGAGTAAAGTAAAACAAAGCTAAACGTGAGTTAATAAGCTCACAGATTTCATCATTCTTATAAGAGCTAAAGCCTAAGCTTTTGCTCTTATAAATTCCGTTGTTATTGTGTAGAGCTACTTTTGCTGTTTCAATACAAAAAGACAGAGCAATACCAATTAAGTTTAGCTCCTGTGAGCGGTCAAACTTGATAAGTGACTGTACTTTTGGCTTTAAGTAGTTGTTTGAGTAAAGATGCAAACAGTCTAAAATGATTAAAGCATCTTCACAGTTACCAACTTTATAGTTGTTATCAATAAAATAACAGATGTCCTCCATAGAGCTTGTAGCACACAGATACCTTAAATAAGCACTTTTATTAAGACTACGATAGAGTTGCTTATCATAGACAGTCATTAAAGGCTCAAGTGACACAGCTTTACCTAAGCTCTTAGTATTGTATGAAGATCCTAAAGTAAAATCAGGATCTTTAACAAGGTATGATGGTGTCTCATACAAAGAGAATTGTTTTTTTAAATTAGACAGCACAGGCTCTATAATATTTTCATGCAGAGCATTTAAAGCTGACTTATTAGCATCGATTACATAGCTAGGATAGAGTGTCTCCTTACCTTTAAAGCCATCAATTCTCATAAGTGGAAGATTACGTGTTGCCATGCAGTAAACAAGCTTTTTATAAGCAGTAGAGATGGCAGCACCATATGGCAGGTAATGAGATCTCATAAAGGCTGCAATAGAGAGGAGTGCTTCATTTAGTGCCTTTTCCTTTCTTTGTGCTTTTTCAAGTTCTGCTTTTTGAGCTCGTGCTTTTACTATGTCATCATTCTCTGCATAACCATTCTCAACATAACCATTCTCTACATCATCACTGTAATACACGTCATGGTTATCAAGAGCATAGTCATCTGTGGTATTGCCTTTTAAGATATCTACAGTGTGCTCAATTAGCTTGTAGAAGGTCTTTAAGAGAGTAATCACCTCTTCATATTGGGCAATAAGTAAGTTTTTACCAAGTGATTTTTCATCTGTTAACATTCCACTAGATAGCTTTCCAAGATCAGGATCATTAAAGATAAAATCAAATGATGATAATGCATGCATGAAGCTTTCAAATTCATAACAGCCTGTACCATGAACAGAAAGGAACAGGTTAAGGCTGTCTTTAAATTCTTTGGATAAGAGCACCATCTTTTTTAAGATAAAAGCTCTAAAAAGAGGTATGTCATACAGTGCATCAGATAAGAGACAGTTACCACTCTCTCTTCCCATATCTCTGTGCTTTAAACTGTTTACATTCATAGGAGAGGCTACACTACAGTCTGACTCTTTTGTAAAAGCAGTCTTATCAGCCTGTAAATCAGCATCTAAAGCTGTATTCTCAATAGAGCTGTAGTCTTGATTTACTAAAGAGTCTTCTTTTATATAGTCGTAAGCTAATCTGATATCAAAGATAGGTTCATAGCTATCATATGTTACAGTGTGCTTTGCCTTGAGGCTTTGTGACTTGAATTTTTGAGACTTAAGATCTTGAGATCTTAAGTAGTTATAAAGGCGGTTTGCCTTTATAGAAGCATCATTCCCCTGTAAAAGATAGGTAAGTTCAAGACAATCACGAACTAATCTTAAGACATAGAGTGAAGAACGGCTAAGCTCTTTTCTATGAGCTAACAGCTCTTTTAAAAGAATGAGCTTTTTAGAGCTTATAAGATCAGATAGCTCACTCTCACTTACGTTAGCTTCAATAGCAGCTTTAATCTCATTTACAAAGAGAATGATGTCATGCAATACCTTAGTCTTAAAGAGGTATTCCTCAAGATTTACGTAGTGCTTTTCTACATCTTTTGCCTGAGGCTCACCATTGAGGCTTTCAGTGTCTTTATTAAGGTCTAAGCCAAATTTATCCAAAAACTTGCCATAAAGACCTTCTTTTACAATAAGATCATTAGTTAAGCTACGGTTTGCAAAGATGTACAAAAACTGAAGATATGAGGTAAGTCCTTCTTTAGAAAGACCATAGGTATCAACAAAAAATTTAAAGTCATCCTGATGCTTATCATCAATAGCTTTATTCTCGCATAATGACTTATCTGTGTTTTGGTCTAAGTCTAAATTCTCTGTGATAAAGCTATCTTTAGCCTTACTTTCATCATGAGTTTTCTTAAGATCATCTGAAGATAACTCTTGCAAAAGATGAGACACTAAGATTACAGCTAATGCTCTTTCATCTGCACTATGTGCGTTATCCTTAGCTAAATTGTAACGAGTAGATAGTGGTGTAAAGTCGCCTTTATCTAACATGAAATGAGCATAGTTATGAATGAGCTTTGCTTCTACAGAACCCCAGTCTTTTGCATAATCTAAAAGTGTAAATGCAAAGGATGCATCAGGTGAAGATAGATAAGAGCCATCGTTAACAACTAGGTTTAAGCGGCTATTTGTAGCTTCATTGATGGTAATATCAATGCATTCATGGCAAGAGAGTAACTCTTTTAGGTAGTACTCTGCCAAATTGTCGTAAGACACAGCACTGTCTGATGCTATTAAGGTAGAGATCTTATCTTTAAAAAATTGCTCGCCAAATTGAGCCCCTACAGTTAGCTTACGTCTTAAATGGTTATTTACAAGAGTATAAGGATTTAAGGTAAATGAAAGCTTATCTTTAAGTCTTAACTCTTTATTTAAATCATAAGAATTGTTGTAAGTGTGTAAACAGTTATTGTTTTGTGGACTGTTATCATTACGTGGATTGTTATCATCACGTGAACTGTCAACATTACGTGAACTGTTAACATTACAAGAACAATTCAAACCGTTTTCTTTAGTAATTTCATTTTCAAGAGATAACATAGCTCTCTCCTAATTTTGTGTTCTGTTTGTATTAAATTAGGTGTAGTCTATACCTAATTTAATACAAGTAAAAAAATATAGTTCTGCCCTTTTAACTGTTTTCTTCTAATGCCTGAAAATAGGCAGCAACCTCAGTGTAAAGATCTGGAAACTTCTCTTTAGAAAACTCCACAGGAGCATAGTGATTAGGTTTATAGTCAACACAACAGTTATAGCGAGTAATACCATCATCCTCATCTACACTCTGCGTGTGAGTGTGACCGTGAATGACTACAGTACAGTTGCCTGTCTTGTTGCCTATAAAACCATGAGTTGCCTTTACAAAACTGCAGTACTCCTCATCCATGAACCTTCCATGGTAATCAGGTTTGCCACTTACAGGGAAGTGACATAAAAAGTAATTGCCAAAGATTAAGTAGCGGTTAACAGATAAGAAGCCACACTTTCTGTAAAAAGAGTCTCTATACCAGTCGTGATTGCCTCTAATCAAAACCTTACGACCTGGGAGCTCATTAAAGATCTCAGTCATCTTTTGACCTTTGTGATTCTTTTTGAAGGTTAAATCTCCTAAAAAGATCACCATGTCATTCTCATTTACAGTATTTCTGTATTGAGCTAACAGGAAATCATCACACTCTTCAAGCCCCTGCTCTGTGATGTCAAAAGGACGATCACAATACTCAATGATAGCTTTATGACCCAAATGCAGATCACTTGTGATAAATAAACGTGGTGCATCTACTCTATCCTGTACTGCTGTCATATGCTGAGCTCCCTTTAAAGTTTGAAACTTGAATAACAACCTTTATCATATTTTCAGTATATACGATACCTTTTAATTATCAAGTAATTTTTTTTAGGTATTTTTTATATCTAAATCACGTCAGGCTGTGATTTTAGTTCTACAATTCTGTACACTAGTCCGTACACTGATTAACTAAGGTTCAATTAAGTTTTATTTAGCTTTAAGAGACAACAGCATGAAAGAGCTTACAGATAAAGTAAACATGGATAACTTAAGTTTTATGATTAAAACCTTAAGAGCCAAAGCAACCTCTATGACATTCTTTAATAAGTCAAATACCAAAAGGTTACTTGAGCTTGCTGTTGCCTTTTATCAATTTAAAGATAAAAGCTCTGATGAACTTGTCTTTACAGAAGCTAAATATAATGAACATGGATGTAAGGACTCTTTTTTAGACGATTTAATTACCTGTATTAACTCTAATGAGATTAAAGAAAGTGATAATCCATATGTAAAAGACTTTTTAGAGTATATAGGTGCAAAGGAAACTGATTTAAATAAGTCTTGCTTAAATGATGATAGTTTAAATGATATCTCTGCTAAAGATGACTATGCTAATGAAAGTTATCTTAAAGAAAATAAGGACAAAGCTTGTAGCTTAACTGTAAATGCTGATGCTTTAAACAAGCTTGGTATCAGCGTTTATGAATCTTACCCTTATACAGCATTAAAGGCCGATCTGTGCAGGTTCATCAATAAGTTAAGATTTGAAAAGTTGCAGGACTCATTACGTGATGGGGCTTCACCTAAAGGCAAAGATGACAGTAACTGCTCTAGCTCTGTAAGCACTCCTAACGTAAAGAACAAAGATACTGTTTTAGATGTAGATACTGTAAATTTTGAGAACTACTTTAATGCAGCTGATGAGCTTATCTTAAATACCTTTTTTCATGAACAGAGACTTGTAAAGGTACTTTGTGATTACCTTTATAAGACCTCTAATCAGGATCACGACAAAGTACTCTTTTTATCTAATGTTCTGCCTTATGCTGAATACACTCTTCAGAATGATCATAACTGCAACATTGACAGTTATGTCAATGTTGACAGTAAGATGAGTATTGATGCCAAAGTTAACTTTGAGAGTTACAAGAAATTTGATGAGAACGATAACAAATACATATCACACCACAGTTCACTCAAAAGTTCTCAACACAATTCTTCCCATGCTGATAACTTAAAATCAAACTCTGACAACACAGATGATAAAAATGTCTTTTTGCATGATTATGAAGATCATCTGTTACATGAAGAGCTTAAACATAAAGAGAATGACACAACTGATGCTGGTGATACTTCATATTTGCACTCACCATCATTAGAGCTTAACTTTATAAGAGATCTGTTCTTAAAACTTAAAAGCCCATTAAAACCTTATGTTTCAAGACAGGAGTTAATCGATAATCCTCATAGTGCAGCTTTTGTCTGTCAGGATCTCTTTAAAGGTGATATTCAGAATCTGTGTAAGTACTATTACTCTTTATATAACCTCCTAAAGAGAACTATACAAAAGCGTTTTGTACTCTTTGTTCCTCATGTCATTACCTACACTAATGCAAATGAAGGTATCTTATTTAGAAAGACCTTATTAGAGGATGATTACTTAAGTGCTGTCATCAGATTACCAAGATTCTTTGGTGCTAATAAAGATCTTTTAATTGATGTACTGTTATTTGATAAAGACAATGTAAGCAATGATAAGACAAAAGAGCTTGCTGAGGCTTTAAGGAAAGCATCTTCAGGTAACAAAGCTACTGATAACAAAATTACAGATAACGAAGCTGCATATGTAAAAGGTACTGATAAGAAACTGTTATTGTGTAACCTCTCTACAGCAAACTGTCTTGATGAGAAGCTCTCATCAAGAGCTCACAGTGTCTTAGCTGTAAAGACTGTAGATGAGGTGTCTCATGCCCTATCAAGTTTAGCTACAGGGGCTTTAAAAAAGAATTCAGAACACTGCAAGTTTGTCTTAACAGAATCTATTAAAACAAATGCAGATAAGCTCTGTAAGTTAGATCCTACAGCTTATGTATCTCCAAAAGATGTCTTAGACAGTGTAGCCTACGTTAAAAAAGGAACTGTAGAGTTAGAAAAGGTAGCTACTATCTATAAGGCTTTAACCTGCAAATCACCATCAGATACTGATTTTAAAGAGACTCTATGTGAGTTAAATTTAAACGATGTACCTGAGAGTGGCATCATTACTACTGTACCTAAAGAGGTTGAAGTTGAACTTGGACTGAAACAGGCTAAACGAAACCTGTTAATTGATGGTGATGTAGTGATCTCTGTAAAAGGAGCTGTAGGTAAAGTAGGTTTCTATAAAGAGGGGCAAAAGAAAGTCATGGCAGGTCAGTGCTTTGCCATCATCAGATCAAAAGATCCTGATCTTTACTCTCAGGAAATGCTCTTTGCCTTATTAAGAAATAACGATATGCAGGACTATATTAAAACTAAGATCACAGGTGATAAGTTAAAGGTTTTGCAGTTATCTGAGTTAAAAGCAATTCCCCTGCCTGCTGCAACGGAGAACATGAAGGCAAAGGCTTACAAGATTACTCAAGAGCTCTATAATTCTCAGTTAAAACTAATAGAAGTAGAAGAGATCATAAAAGCTTTAGGTCAGTTAAGAATTGATTAGAAAACAGTAGTAAAGCAATGCTATGAACCTCATCTTATGAATGGGTAATGTCTTGTGTATTCATCAAGGAAGAGCCAAAGCTATAAAACAGGTCGAACTATCAGAAAGCAAGCTACAGGAGGTTTAATACCAATGCCTGTAGCGCTTTAAAGAGTAGCTACTTTAGCTTTTTACAAGATATAAAACAGTTTTTACCAGCAAAGGCTATTCCGTAAGCATAGATACTTTGAATCATCCTGTTACCCATAAAAGGTTCAGAGTAATTCTTCTCTTCTATTTGAGACAGTGCTGTTTCGCTTAAGGTTACTAAATCAGAGCCTGTAGGAGCTGATTTAATCTCAATAATTGCCACCTTTCTACAATCAATGTCTTTAAAGAGAATATCAGCATAGCCATCTCCTGATTCATAGTTAGAGTGATATTCATTAAGATTATCTTTACAGTTTGTAAAGATACCGTTTAAGAAGCCATGATAGTAGTTCTCGTGAGGTGCTTTAGTAGCAGTGTTCCTTACTAATACAAAAGAACGTAATAATGGTCCTAACTTATTCTGCACAAAATCGACATCACCTTCTAGTAGAGCATTAGCAATGTTTAAAGCAAGGTTGTCTCTCTTTACAACATTTCCAAACCTTTCTTTAATATTGCTTTCAAAACATTCAAGTATCTCAAGATTTGGAAGTTTTGCATAAATATTATTGTATCTTCTACTGTATTCATCTAAGGCTCTAGTTGCTTCCCAATCTATGGTTAAATAACCTTTGTGTAGTAACAGTGACCAAATATCATCTGAGTTATCTTCTGATAAAATGTCATAGTTCATAGAGTCATTTAATCGGAAGGTAATGGACTTACCATCAACTAAGTCCTGGATCCTTTGATTTGAATACCCTGACAAATTATCGAGTTTTTCATTTAGCTCGTTATCATTATCTGAAACTAAATCACACCAGTAAGTACCTGTTTTGATTTCAGAACCATGTTCTTTTTTCTCAAGGTTGTCTTTTACAAAGTTAACTACATCTACTGGATTAAAGATTTCTTTATCAAAGAATTTGTAACCTGCGTAGTGCTCTTTTACTTTAGAGAAACAATCGTCAAGACCATAGTCTTTTAAGAACTTTAAGGTCTCATCTTCAGTAAAACCAAACATGCCTGTGTACTTTTTTTCAGTATCATCAACACAGTTTGGGGTAAAATTCATTCCAGAGATAAGACTGTTTTTATAAACTCTCAAGCTTCCTGTCATCACAGCTTTACCAATACCACTTTCATCACCAAGGTCAGATTTCAATAAATCAAAAAAGCCTTTCATCAAGGTAACCATCTTATCATGGTAGTCAGCAACAAAGTCAGGTCTATCCTTATGTTTAACTTTGTTTAATCTATCGTGATATGAAGCTGCGGCTAGTGGTACATCATACTCATCAATTAAAAGAAAAGCTCGTCTTCCGTACTCTTTATATAAGGATCCTGCTAAAGTACTTAAAGCATCTTTTACAGTTTGCTTATTTTCGATTTTTTCTAAGTAACTTTTGGTAGATAGTTTTTTAAGCTCTTCTTTATCAGAATTATCTAACTTTGGGCTATCAAGTAAGTAATGATATCTAGAAGCAACAGTAAAAACTGTTGAGGCAAAATTTCTATAAGCCTCATCAAAGTTATTGCCATCGACTTCTTTCAAATTGATGTAGATAACAGGATACTGTCCCATGAACTTTTGGCAGAACTCTTTGTCTTCTAAGATCTTGGTGCCTTTAAAGAGATCTAGTTGTTTTGAGTTATCAAATGGCTTTTCTGGATTGATTTGCAGGAATGACTCTAGCATGGTCATGAGCATAGTCTTACCAAAACCACTTGGTCTTATGAACAGAAGAACAGATGATGAGTCTGTTAAAATGGTCTTTAGGTACTCTGTCTTATCTATAAAGTAGCAATTATCGTCTTTTAGATCTTCATAACAGTCAGGATTATCTGGTAGTGGTAAAAATTCGTTATTGATCATAGTTACAACCTGTTTTGAATCTTTCTATCAATAATTGTACAGTGCACGCTAAAGACAACTTTATAAGTTATTATTCAAGATTATCTTTAAATTGCTCTTGCAATGATGCAGATAAAGTACAACCTAACCTAATAGGTTAAGACTGTTTTGCCTCTATAACCTTACAAGCGACTGCACAGTTCTTTCCTGAAAAAGCTATACCTATGGCAT
>OMZC01000101.1 GCA_900315395.1 uncultured Gammaproteobacteria bacterium | reverse complement strand
ACTCTGTCTTATCTACAAAGTAGCCGTTAGACTTTTTTAGATCTTCAAAACTTGCTTGATATTTAAGTGATAGTGCTGACTTATTACTGCTCATATTCTGTCTTAAATCTTGTTGTTAAAGAAACTCAATCTTTACTTTATCTTCTTGCAAAGAATCTCACATTCCTTATTTCTAAAAGAGATACCATATATGTAGATTGAAGATATATCTTCATCCTCAAGATAAGGCTTTGCATAGTTTTTATCTTCAATTTGAGCTAAAGCAACTCTAGCTTTCGCTTTCTTACTCTCAGAAAGAGTGCAGGTCTTAATTTCTATGATTACGACTTCACCTTTTTTATTTCTAAAGATAATATCTGCATAACCATCACCAGACTCATAGTTTGAATGGTATTCAGAGAAAAAGTTCTTTGAGCAGTTAGAGAACAAACCATTTAAATAACCATGATAGTAGTTCTCATGAGGTGCTTTTGTAGCATTATCTCTTATAGAAATATAGCTTTGTAACAGGTTATAGATGGTATCTGATGCAATCTCAGCCTTTCCTTCAAAGAGGTTATTAGCTAAAGCATCAGCAACACTGTTAGGTGCAATCTTATTATTAAATCTATCTTTTATGCTCTTGGTGAAACATTCAAGTATCTCAAGATTTGGAATTCTTGCAAAGACTTCTTTATTTGATTTACTGTCTTTTTTTAGCTCTTCTTTTTTGGTCTGTACCCAGTCTAAAGTTAAATAACCAGAATGCAGTAACAGTGACCAGAAATCATCTGAGTTATGGTCTGACAGACAGTCATAGTTCATGGATTCATTTAACTGGAAGCTAATTGATTTTTTATCAACTAAATCCTGCATCTTTTGATTGTCATTATCAGTTAAATAACCAATATAGCCTGATAAGGATTTATCAGAGGTTGTGCCTTCCCAGTAATTACCGGTACCAATTTCAGTAAGTTGTCCATTCTGCTTAAATTCAAAATTACTTTTTATGAAGTTAACCACATCCCATGGACAGAACATCTCTTTGTCAAAGAACTTATAACCGTCATAATGTTCTTTTACTTGTTGAGCGTAATCGTCTAACTCATAGTCTTTTAATATCTGATTGGCTTCTTCTTTAGTAAAACCAATCATTCCTGTGTATTTAGCATCTTTGCTGGTGACACTGTTTACTGTAAAGTTATTTACACCTGTAAAGAGACTATTCTTAGCTACCTTTAAGCATCCTGTAAGTACGGCTTTAGTTAAAGTATCTTCATCTTTTAGAACGCCTAAAAAGACTTTCATGAGGGTTACCATATTGTAGTGATAAGTAGCCTTGTAAGGCTTATCACTATCATTTTGCTTTGCATTCTGTATATCATGATATGAAGCATTAGATAGCGGTACATCATACTCATCAAGAAGCAGTATTGGGTACTTGCCATACTCTTTATAAAGAGCTTTAGCTATGGTACTTAATGAACCTGTCAGATAATCTGAATTTTCAAATTCTCTTAAAAACTCTACATTAAGAAGTTTGCTTAATTTGTCTTTGTCTTCTTTATCTAATTTTTTGCTTTCTAAAAGATATCTATAGTTTTCTGCAACTTTGCTTACTTCTACGGCAAAATTCTTATATGCAATATCAAAGGTCACACCATCAACATTTTTAAGAGAAATGCTAATAACAGGATACTGCCCCATGAACTTAGAACAGAACTCTTTGTCTTCTAATATCTTGGTGCCTTTAAAGTATTTTTGCTGAACTGAGGTATCAAATGGTTTTTCAGGATTGATTTGCAAGAATGACTCAAACATGGTCATGAGCAAAGTCTTACCAAAACGTCTTGGTCTTGTAAATAAAAGTACAGAATCAGTATCAGTAAAAGCTGTCTTTATATACTCTGTCTTATCTACAAAGTAGCCATTCTGATCTTTTAATTCTTTAAAATTTTTAGGACCTTTCAGTAAAGGTAAGAATTGTTTTTTGCCCATTTTATTGATCCTGTTTTTTATTGCTTATGCTTAATTATAGCGTGTTCAGTAATTCAAAATTTAATATTTTGAACACAACTTCTAGCATCGATCTTTCTTTATATTCGCTTGTGTTGATCTGAATTTTGCTGATTTAGAAATTCTATTAAAGAATGCTGTTTACAAGTTTAACTTATCTTATTAAATATAACAAGATATTTAATATATTTTTATTAAAATTTATATAATATTTTTTACTGCTAGCAACTACCTATTTGCATATGCAATAGGCAGTTGTAGAGGTTAAGTGCTAGGGCAAAGTAGCATTAAAACAGTTCTGCTTTTTACCTTAAGCTTGTCGCCTGCGTGGTATCGGGTACTCATATAGAAAGGAGTTACATCTTTACCTGGACCTAATGAAGTGTTGATGAACTGATACCAACTCTTATCAAGGTGACCTGGAACACAAGGTATTTCAATGGTTAAATCCTCCCAAAAGGCATT
Source organism: uncultured Gammaproteobacteria bacterium (assembly GCA_900315395.1). GTDB lineage: Bacteria > Pseudomonadota > Gammaproteobacteria > Enterobacterales > Succinivibrionaceae > Succinivibrio. The sequence continues at coordinate 11,588 of OMZC01000101.1, read as the reverse complement.
AACAAAGATGTAGGCATACATCTCTTGTTTACTGTAGTAGTATAAAAAGCCAATTGAGTGAGACATATCAGACCAATCTGGTTGGAATGGTTTAATGCCATGCCACTGGATCTTTGCATTAGTGAGCAGTCTGTCCAGTTTATGGTGAGGAGTGTCATTTACATGCTTAATTTTACCGATTCTTGAAAGACCAATTAAGGTCTTGGTAAAGTCAAACATCTCACGTTGCTGCTCATTAAGATCCCAGTTTAAATAATTAAGCTTGTTATCCTGACAATAGGCGTTGTTATTGCCTTTTTGAGAGCGTAATACTTCATCTCCCATGCAGATCATTGGTGTTCCTAGTGAGAGCATGGTAATTGCCATGAAGTTTTTGACCTGACGAAGCCTTAATTCATTTAAATGAACATCATCAGTAGGACCTTCGTAACCGTAGTTAGCTGAGTAGTTATTGTCATTACCATCACGGTTATGTTCACCATTTGCAAGATTATGCTTGTGTGAGTAGCACACCAAATCATATAGAGTAAAGCCGTCATGGCAGGTGATAAAGTTAACTGACTTTTGAGCATCAACCATATGCTCGTTATAAATATCAGGTGATCCTAAAAGTCTTAAAACAAACTTTTTGACCATACCAGGATCAGCTCTCATAAAGCTTCTGACATCATCTCTGAACTGGCCGTTCCACTCTCTCCATTTAGAACCTGAAATTGCACCTAACTGATATAGACCACCTGCATCCCAAGGTTCTGCGATTAACTTTGCCTCAGCCAGTCGTCTATTTGCATCAATAGACAACAAGGTAGAGTTGTCGTTCATTGGGGCACCAAATTTGTCACGGGTTAGAATAGATGCTAAATCAAATCTAAATCCGTCAACATGCATCTTCTCATGCCAGAAGACTAAAGAGTCAATAATAAGGTTTCTTACAACCGGTTGGTTTGCATTTAAAGAGTTACCGCAACCAGAGTAGTTCTGATAATAGCCATCTTTAATGATGTAGTAGCCATCCTTATCAAAACCTTTAAAACAGTAGCTAGGACCGTTCTCATCACCTTCAGAGGTGTGGTTATAAACCACATCTAAGATAACCTCAATACCGTTTCGGTGAAGAGCTTTGACCATGTCACGGAACTCATTTACAGGTCCTTCTATACTCTTGTCGGAGCTATAACCTTCATGTACAGAGAAAAATGCCATAGGACTGTAGCCCCAATAGTTATCCATATTAGGTCTAGCATCCTTTTCATCAAACTGATATACAGGCATGAGCTCTACTGCGGTAATGCCAAGCTCCACAAGATAAGGGATCTTTTCAATAAGTCCTCTATAGGTGCCTCTTATTTCATCAGACAGACCTGAGCTCTTATCAGCTGTAAATCCCTTTACATGCATCTCATAGATGATGGTGTTCTCAAGTGAGTGATGAGGAAAAGTATCAATACCCCAGTCATATTCATCTACATCGATGACTGCACTCTTTGGAGCGTATTTAAAAGCAAGCTTCTCATCTTTAGGTTGGAATCTTTTGTAATCATCAGGGAAGAGTACTCTTTTTCCATAAGGGTCGATTAAGATCTTATTGTTTTCCTCTGACTGTGATTGTGCCTGTGGACTGTCTACAGTCTTAGTTACTCTGTAGGCATAAATTTGTCCTACACCGATATTATGGACAAATACATGCCAAAAATAGGTAGATTTAAAAACAGTAGAGGACAGATGTACGATATAAGGGGAATCGTCATCTACAGCATCGAACAGAAGCAGATCAATTTCAGCTGCATCTGGTGCCCAAACGGCGAAATTTACACCATCTTTTTCAATAGTTGCACCTAAATGTCTGCAGTGACCTACTGAAATAATATAATTCTTGTTGCTCACGTATACCGATCCTTGATAAAAATTGGTTTATATCTTTGTTCATATTCTGAATATAGATTGAGCTTACCTGAAATCAAGCTTTGTTAATTAAACTTATCATCAATCCTATTCATCTTTTTTTTCTTTTGTGCCGTATGGCACTTTTATTTACATACGTTTATCTATAAGTATAACGGTGCTTTGATGCTAATTTATGAATTAAAGCTCAAAGCTCAGTTTGCTATCAAACCATAAATACAACAGTGCTTTTTATATTTTTAGCTTAGCGTTAATAATTAACACCGTTGTAAATTATTAGCACCGTTGTAAAACAATAATCAAAAAACTCAACAATATAATATACGTCAATGTTCATTTTTAGGGCGCAGTTAATCTTTAGGTCCTAAATTATGTTATTTTTGACAGTATTCAAAATAACTATGTATGCATCCATTTCTTACACAAGTTTTTCTGACATTTTCTTTTTGAAAATTCTTTTGAAAATATCAGTGCAACTGAGCATGCATAACATAATACTTCTTTGGAGTTTATAGTATGGCAGATTTAAACTACATTGCTGCAGGTCGAATCAACACCACACCTCTCGATCTTAATGGCAATCTTGAAAAAATTCTCAAACAATGCGCACAAGCTGTAAAAGAAGGTATCTCCATTATAGCTTTTCCTGAATTGGCAATTTCAGGTTACAACTGTGGTGATCTGTTCTGGCACAGTGAGTTAACTAAAAGTGCACTGCATGCTCTGTTAAATTTAAAGTACTCTCTACCTGAATGTATTGTAGTAGGTGTTGGTCTGCCTTTAACCGGCTCTGATAACAAAACTTATGATGCTTATGTTCTATTAAAGAAAAGCAAGATCATTGGTGTAAGTGTTTTACACTCTTGCTATAACAGCTGTGACTCAAGAGTTCGTTTTTTTAGAACTCCTTGTGTAGACGGTTTATCTTTTAATATAGGCTCTGAGATCTTTACACCTGCTAACACTTTTGAGATTGAACTTAATGTTTCTTCAGAACAGACAGTAACCAAGAGACTTGGTGTTTACTTTAATGAAGGTGATTTGTCTTATCTTGATAAGGTAGAGCTATTAATCTGTCCTGAAGCAAAGCGCTTTGAACTATTTGATGATAAACAGCGAGTTGTAGATGCTGTAACTTTATCATCAACATTACATTGTCAAGTTGTAACAACTAACCTGTTAGGCTGTGAAAGTGGTTCTGACATCTTTGATGGTCTGTCAATTATTGCAGATGACGGTAAATTAGTTGCACAGAGTAACTATCTATCCTTTAAGAGAGCTGACTTTGTTACAGCCTCATCTGGTATCAGTGAGTTTTTAAATGAGTATGACACTATTGTAAGAGCTGTAGCATTAGGTCAGTTTGACTGGATGTTAAAGATTCGTTCTCATGGCTTTGCTCTGTCTATGTCAGGTGGTGCTGATTCTGGTCTTTGTGCAACCTGTGTCTGCTATGGTCAGTTAGCAGCTTTAGATGAGTTAGGCTATGACGAGTATAAAGAGCTTTTATCTGCATTAAAGTTTGAGGTACCTGCTTTTACAGGTGATAAACAGTCATATGTAAAAGAAAAGATCATGCCTCAGGTCTTAACCACTGTATATCAAGGCTCTGCTGTATCTGGCTCTGTAACTAGAACCGCAGCTTCAAAAGTTGCTCATAACATTGGTGCAACTCATTATGAGTGGTCAATTGCAAAGTTAGTTGAAGATTATGTTGCTATCATCAATGGTACAACACCTGGTGATGAGCTTAACTGGGATCGTGACGATTTAACATTGCAGAACATTCAGGCTCGTTCACGTGCACCTGGTATTTGGATGATCGCAAACCGCTATAACAAGCTTTTAATGTCAACCTGTAATGCTTCAGAAGATGCTGTGGGTTATTGCACCATGGATGGTGATACAGCTGGTGGTCTATCTCCAATTGGTGATGTTTCAAAGAGCAGAATTCTAAAAATCAATCAGCATATTGCAGATGATGGTATTGAGGTTGTTAAAGGTGGCTTGAAACTTGATGTTCCTGATATGTCATACATCTCAGCTCAGGCTCCTACTGCTGAATTAAAACCAGGTCAGACTGATGAGCGTGATCTAATGCCTTATGTGATCTTAGATAGAATTCATGTATTACATCAGGGTGAGCTTTATACTCCACAGAGAATTTTAGATACCTTAGTAGAAGAGTATCAGAACTTTTCACGTGATGATTTAAAGATGTTTGTAAAACGTTACTTTACAAGACTTGCTGTAAATCAGTGGAAGAGAGAGAGGGGAGCTACAACTTTCCATATCGAAAAGACTGATTTAAATGCAAAGTCAGGCTTTATCTTCCCATTACTAAACGACGGTTACAGATCACTGTTAGAAGATCTTAAATAACGTTTAGTATTGCAAAGGCTTAGGTGCGCCTAACTAGTATTTATTTTGCCAGTATTTCTCTTGTAATGTTAAATTTAGTTAGGCGCATTTTATGTTCATTCAACTAAAAAACACCATCGCAAGATTTTCGTTCTTAATTTTTGCAAGTTCTGAAGAAATCTTCATAATGTAGCCCTTTCAAACAATGTGTCGTTGAGAAATATCAAGTTTGATCTAAAGACACTAGTTTAATAAGCTGTGATTTTCAATCTCAATCATCCGCACTTTTAGATTGGTCTGTGAGAACAGCAATTTCTCTTAGGGTGAATTTAAGGGATTTTAATTTTTTAAGATCATAAACAGCGTTGTCTGTTAGAGCATGATACAACCTGCGTAAATAATCCTCAGGATCATGAGGATCACTAAAAGCAACTGAAGTCTTAATTATGTTTGACAATTCTCCTGGGTAAGGAATTTCATTGAAACTTGTCATGATCTTTTTGAACAGGCGACTGTTCTTCTTACAGAATTTTACTCTGTCTAAATATCGATTGAGAATAGATTCACCTATTTCTAAAAGATCGCTTTGCGTATATCTATCGAAATTAATCACAGCATCAAATCTTCTGGTGAGAGCTTTGTCAAAATGCTCGTATAAATTGGTAGTTGCAATGATCACTATATCTTTAGGCAAACTATCAAGGTATTTTAGAAGAGTAGACGTTATTCTGCCCATTTCTCTTAGGTCGTTTGAATTGGTCCTATCAAGAGCAAGTGCATCTATTTCGTCAAATAAGATGATGCATTTGTTGTATGTGTTTATGGCAGTGATTTCTTTGAATAGTTCAGATAAATTTTTAGAAGTCTGACCTAACTTACTATCAATTATTTGAGTAAAATCAACTGAATAAACGTCCTTTTTCAACATTCTACCAAGTTGCTTTACAGATTCGGTTTTTCCGGTTCCAGGCTTTCCCTGAAACAGAAATTTACAGATACCTAAATCTCTTTTTATGGCATTACAGACTCCAACAATGTCGTCTGTAATGACTTGAGGTAGAAGGAGAGGTTGATCCTCTGTCGTTGATATCTTTTGAAGGTATTTTATGTTTTCAATGGTATCTGTAATGTCGTTTAACCCAGATTGAGGTACTAATTGAGGTACAAAAGAGTTTGGATCTGTTACCAAAGACATAACGTAATGGGCAAGTTCATGATCTCCCATTTCATCAAAACACTTAGCAACGGTATAAGCTGCAGCTTTAAATCCTGGTTCATTGTGCTCAGCATGATATCTAACCAAAGCAGCTACGTCTCTTTTCTTCATTTTTATTACCTCATTTAGTAGATATTATCATATAAATAAAGAAGAGAGAATAAATTTGAATTATACTGAACTAAAATAGTTATATCATAAGATTATGGTCAATTTATTGGTAATGCTCAGCCTATTGAACATGTTGATGCAAAGTTATGATTTAAAGAATGAGGTCCAAATTTAATTTGGAAAGTAACACTGTATGGGAGCATACCTGTTTGTGCAACTATTTACATGGGCCTATGATTACATGGGCCTATGACTGCTTGAGCTCATGTCAGCAAGAGCACGATTAAAAGGGATCAGCTGATTGATTTTTAGACTGGGTAAAGTGATTCTTGAATTGCTTAAAAGTCTGTAGGGAGTTCTTTATTCCAATCAATAGCATCACAAGGTATTTTTTCTTGAAGAGAGTTAACATTGCAATCTATGGCTTTTGCAATTTTACCTAAACTTAAAAGATGATCTTTTTTGAAGATGTTATGTCTTTTTACCAAATCATTGAGTACATCAAGGCTTACATTTGCTTTTTCTGACAGTTCTTTTACAGTTATACCTTTTTTCTGTAAAACAAGCGATAACTTACTGTCAGGATGCTTTTCTAGATATTTGTCATTCATAGCCTCAAAAAACTGTGTTACATCCATTTCATGGTAGATATCAAACATTGACAGAATGGTATCTGTTGACGCAATTTCAAAAATCTTTGCAAAAGAAAGAGAGGTAAGCCACTGGTAGTAGGCAATATTTGATCCAAACCAATATTCTTTGGTGGTGTTTGATGAAATGTAATCTCTTAATATCTCACTATCAAGATTTAGATCTTTTAAAACGTAGTGAGTAAGTTCAATACCTGAACATCCAGATACCAAGTAAAAGTCACCTTTTTCTACACTAGTTGAAATCTTTGATTTTAGAAAAAGGTCGGTATAGTCAGATACTGTGTATTGAAGAGCATTTACCGCATAGTCATACATAAAACCAAGGTTATCACAGGCATCGTTTAGGTATAATTTGTTATAAGAATGAATCATGGTTCGCCTTTGATATCTTGTATCTGTACTGTAAGTTAGAATTGTTCAATTCCAAGAGAGCCTATCTACATCAATTGTGCTCAAAATCATATCTTTTATGAATAGGTCTGACACTGAAACTTCATTGCAAACTTTAGAAAAGTAGTGGTGTCTTGCTTTTAAATCACGAAGTTGACCTTCATAACCGCATTGATTTACAGATACAGGTAATGCTTCTTTAAAACGCAACAATTCAAATGCTTTCATGCTCTTTAGGACATATTGCTCTTTTGGATTGGTTTGCTCAATTGCCAAAGTCAATTGTCTTAAAGATATAGCATTATTCAGAAAGTCATTTATATAAGAAAAGTTGCTGTTATCAGCTCTGTAGCCGATGAGCACATCATAATCTTTTAAATCTTGAGAAAAATTTGAAAGTATGTAGTCGTGTCCCAGTCTTGCAACAGCACTACTCAATGCAAAAGTTCTGTTCTCAAGTAAGATGGCTATCCAACTCATGATATTGAACATACCACTTTTAAGATCAAGAAATTTAAGTTTACTGTCATCAATACTGTATTCATTTACTAAACCGTCTACACCAGTCTTTACAGCCCATTCTGTTGCAAGTTCATGATCTTGTGTGCAGTAAAATCCTTGACCAAAGTCATCTTTAGAATTTCTAAAACCAAAGATCGGTTTTTCAATTTTTGATGTTGATCCGTGATATAAGGTAATCAATAAATCCGTCCTAATCTATTCTCATTTAAGACTTATCTAATTTATTTAGAGCAAGCTTTATAAGAGAATCTGTATAGTCAATCATAAAAAGGGGAATGTTTAAAACATCTCCTTCAAGTTTTAAGTTATCTAAAGAGTATCTTATGCGTAACTTTACCTTATCAGAAAACAGTTCTTTGAACTTTTTCAAACTTGTAGCCTTGGTGTTGTTATCAGCTTTTACTTCAATAGGATATATGTCATCTTCTTTTTGAATTAAGAAGTCTACTTCATAAGAAGGATTGTTTTGAGACCAATAGCGAGGTGTCAAATCACTTTGACAGACTAAACTTTGTAAAACAAAATTTTCAGTTAAAGCTCCTTTAAATTCAGTAAATAATCTGTTTTTTTCACCAAAAGCGAATGTTGGGAGTTTGAATAAAGCTCTTAATAATCCCACATCAGCTAAATAAATTTTAAAAGCAGATTTATCATCATAAGCAATTAAAGGAAAAGATGGAGATGAACTTCTGTAGATCTTATGCACAATACCTGCATCAACTAGCCATTGCAAAGCGTTTTTATATTCTCTTGCTCTAGCACCATTTTTTACTACGTTGAAGAGAAATTTTTTGTTTTCACGCGCAAGCTGTGAAGGAATTGATCTGAAGATCATTGAGATCTTAGGATATTCACTGATATTAGGATGTTTGGCAAAATCTCTTTCATAGGCAGTGATAATAGAAGAAAGGCTCTCTTGCATTGCTTCAACGTCGTTTAATTCAGACCACCTTTGTATAGGTTCTGGCATACCACCTGTTACGTAGTACATTTTGAGCTTTTCACACAGCTTATTAAAGAATGTTTGAGGAATTGGTTCTAGTATATCTATGCTATTTAAGTACTCTACTAGGTTGTCATCTTTATTAGCTAGTAAGAACTCTGTAAAAGTCATTGGATTTACATGTAAAAGCTTAACTTTGCCAACAGGAAAAGATGATGACATGGCCAAAGCAATTCCCAACTGAGAGCAAGCACATGCAATATGGTATTCAGGGGCGTTTTCACAAAAATACTTTAATGAGTTTATGACATTTGGACAATCTTGGATCTCGTCAAAGATAATTAGTGTTTTATGAGGCTCAATCTTTTGTCCGCTTACAAGCATTAGATTTCTTAAAATGCGCTTAACATCTTTAGTTGTTTCAAAAAACTGTTTGTAGTCAATGTTCTCACCAAAATTGAAGTAAGCAGTATTTTCATAATAAAGCTTTCCAAATTCTTTTAGTAACCATGTTTTTCCTACCTGTCTTATACCTTTTAGAATTAGTGGCTTTCTAAAAGAAGATTCTTTCCAAGCTAACAGCTTGTTTATCATCAATCTCTGCATAGTATTACTCTTGTTAATTCAATAAACTTATTTATAAGATAGAATCAATCATTGTAAAAGAGATGATTGATTATACAAATAATTAAAAATATTAACTATTTGATATTATTGAATATAAGTTATTAAAATCACACTTTTATAGGTGTTTACAGCTGTTTTTATCACATAATTATACATAAAAGTGTGAATGACTATCACACATTTATATATTTTTATGATCAGCTGATATTGAAAAATTGTCTTTTGTTTTATCTACTTAAAACAGCAGGCTAAAAAAGTTATAATAACGGGTTACAAGCGTATATCTTAAAAGGTAACTAATGAACAAAAAACACCCAGCTCAAAGACTTGATGTGATCGTAGAACAAGGATCATTATCTCCATTAGCAGGATTGAAAAAATTCTGGCCATTTTTAAAACCATATATCTTTTTAACCATATTAGGTGTATTGCTTACTATCCCTGTAGGTGGTTTGGATGCAGCTGTTGCATCTTTCTTAAAGCCATTCATGGATAACGTAATGGTTGATAAAAATACTGAATTTGCTTTAAAGGTTCCTTTTATTATTATTGGATTTACCTTAGTGCAAGGTATCTGTATTTATACCTCAAATATCGTCAATACCTACGTAGGTTCAAGAATTTCAACTGATTTGAAATTAGCTTTATATAAAAAGCTGTTAGTAAGTGAATCTGCTTTCTTTGATAAGAATACCTCAGGTATTGTCTTATTAAGATTCTGTAATGATGCAGACTCTGCTACAACAGGTCTTATTACTAATGTAAAACTCTTCTTATCAAAGTTCTGGTCATCATTAGGTTTATTGGTAGTTCTTCTTTGGAACTCATGGCAATTATCATTTATTGCCTTAGGTGTACTGGTTTTATTAGTGATCCCTATGAAGATTGCTAGAAAAAAGGTTATGAAGATCATGGCTAAGAACGTTGAAGCTCAGACAAAGATCAACACAACCTATGTTGAGACCTATTCTGGCATCAAGATCATCAAATCCTTTAACCTTATCAAAACCATGTTCGAAAAGTTCCATAGGGAAGTAGAGGATATCTTTAAGTTCTCCATGAAGATGACAAGAGATACCAACTGGTTATCACCAGCAATGCATTTAGTTACAGCTTGCGGTGTAGCAGGTGTGCTTTACTATGGTATGTATTTAATTACTACAGGTGAAATCACCTCTGGTACTTTCGTAGCATTCCTAGCAGCTCTAATCATGCTGTATACTCCAATTAAGAGTATTGGTAATAACTATGTAGGTTTACAAACAGCTTTATTAGCATTAGAGCGTATCTATGTGATCTTAGATGCCCCTTCATTTGAAGCTAATGATGGTGCGGGCAAAAAAGAGCTTAAAGCCGTATCAAAAGAGATCAAGTTTAACCATGTAAACTTCTCATATGACGGTCAGAGAATGATCTTAAAGGATGTGAACTTATCAGTGCCTGTAGGTAAGAAAGTTGCCTTAGTAGGTAACTCAGGCGGTGGTAAGTCTACAGTTTGCTCTTTGATCCCAAGATTATATGAGTTAGATTCAGGTTCTATTACCATTGATGGTACTGATATCACTGAATTTACCTTATCATCATTAAGAGACAAGATCTCTATGGTGTTCCAAGATAACTTCCTCTTTGACGGTACTGTAAGACAGAACTTAATGTATGGTAAAGCAGATGCTACAGATGAGGAAATTAACCGTGCTATCAAGAGTGCTTATCTTGATGAGTTTGTACAGAAGTTGCCAAATGGCATCGATACTGTAATTGGTGAACGTGGTTTACTTTTATCTGGTGGTCAAAAGCAGCGTTTAGCTATTGCAAGAGCAATTTTAAAGAATGCTCCAATTGTAATCTTAGATGAGGCTACCTCAGCTCTTGATAATAAGTCAGAGAAAGTGGTTCAAAGAGCTTTAGATAAGCTTATGGAGGGCAGAACTACCATAGTGATTGCTCACAGACTTTCAACTGTTATGGATGCCGACAAGATCTTAGTTATCAATGACGGTCAGGTGGTTGAAGAGGGCACTCATAATGAGCTGTTAGAGAAAAATGGCGCTTATGCTGTACTTTATAGATCACAGTTCTCTAAGGCTCATCACTCTGAGACTGAGGATACAGCTTCTTTAGAAGATAAATCAGATTCAGTGCTGTTATCAGATGAAACAACATCAAAGGATGTAGTTGAAAAAAATAGCTAAAGAGTAGTTTTTAAAGTTCCTCTCTTAAGCTAATTACTTACATAAGCTCATATTATTAGTGGTGCCGTTGGATTTTAAGTTTATCTACAATGTCGATAAGCGTTGTTAGGTAGGTTATTGCTGACAGCACCATTCAAGTCTTAATAAAGTCCAGTAAAACAGGTTAAATTTATATTATCAATCTCAAGGCAAAACAACATTGCCTTGCTTTTATTGCAAGACAAATTATTGAATGTGTACATAGCTTGTTCGTTGCGAAATTATTACTTTGTGAAAATCTTTACCTGCAATAGATTGGATGTATTCTCAAACAGCTTTCTAGCTCTAAAAACTTGAGTTTTCTTTTTAGAAAATCAACTTTCACTGTATAATCTCTTGTAGGCAACAGGAGAAAATAGATATGAAAGATATAAGCTCAACAGGCTCATTTGTGGATTTTACTTTAGAGAATTTTGTCTATGTTGATAAAACAGAATATCTTCCACAACTTGTCAAATTAAAGCGTGTTTTTATCTCCCGTCCACGTCGTTTTGGTAAATCTCTAACCTTAGACACGATTGCAACTCTGTTCAAAAAAGGAGTTGAGCCTTTCTTTAAAGATACATGGATATACGATAAGTGGACAGAGCCTACCTATCCTGTATTCAGACTAAGTTTTTTGAATTTAGATA
>OMZC01000112.1 GCA_900315395.1 uncultured Gammaproteobacteria bacterium | reverse complement strand
AGAACAATAAAGATATCTTTGTAAGAATTCCTAATTTAGAAATCTTAGAATGTTTTGAAAACAACATCTTAGAAAGATTCGGCAAAATCTTAAATAAAGATAATCTAGCTTTAAACATTGCCCATGCTTTATTAGATGGTAATGTTGATTTTGTACAGAACAAGTTAGGACTATTATTGTGTTCTTTCGTTTCAATAAGAGATACAGCAACTAGGGCTCCACATGAGAACTACTATCATGGATTCTTAAACGGTATCTTTACTAACTGTAAAGATAATCTAGGAGAATATCATTCTAATATTGAATCAGGTGATGGTTATCCAGATATTATTTTGAAAGGTACTGATTTCAGAAAAGTTGCAATCATTGAGATAAAATCAGCGCCAATAGGATCTGATATTGAAACTTTAAGTGAGAAGGCTATATCTCAGATTGAAGATAAGAACTACGCAGAGCCTTTGATGACCAATAAAACAGTTAAAAGCGTCTACGGTTATGGTATTACCTTTGCAGGAAAGAGCTGTGCTATTTCTGTAAAGAAGTTAAAGTAATCTATACACTGTAGTTTTGTTTGAGCATAACTACAGTGTAAAACAGATCAAATTGAGTTTCACAAGCTATAAGTTCTGAGTTTTAGTGCATTAGTACTATCTTTTGGACAAAATTTTTCGCAATAAAATTCAACTTATTGTAGAATGGGCGTAATTGTAAGTTATTAAATAATTATTTTAAGGAGTTTCTTGTGGAAACCCAGGAAATCAAAAAAGAGCAAGAGTTAAATAAAACCGCAAATAAGCAGACTGAAGCTCAGGCTCAAGAAGGTACTCATTTTGAACACGTAAAAGAGACCTTAGAACTTTTATATAAGACCTTCCCAAAAGCTTTTGTAAAAGATGGTGATGCTCGTCCATTAAAGATCGGTATCTTTGAGGACTTAAAAGAGAAATGCGCTTCAATTGAAGGTCTTTCTATTTCAAAGGTAAGAGCAGCTCTTCGTTTATATACTTCACGTCTAAAGTACTTATACAGCGTTAAAGAAGGTGCTCCTAGAATCGATATCGATGGTAATGAGTGCGGTGATACTGTAAGTGCAGAGCACGCATCTTATGCTAAAGAGCGCATCGATGAGATCAATGCTAAGCGTAAAGCTTCAAAGCCAAAGAAAACTCCTGCAAATAAGAAAAATTTCAAGAAGCCTGCTAATGGCGCTAAGTTCCATAAGAAGCCTAACAAGGTTGATGGTATTAAGCCTACAGTAGATGATTTAAAGACTGGTACTGAAGTTTTAGTACTAAGCTCAGAACAGCGTTTCGTATTTGGTGTTGTAGCTGAAAATGCTCAGAAAGACACTGTATACGTAACCTTAAAATCAGGTCTTACTGTAAATCTTCCACTTGAGAGAGTTCTGCTTCCTAAAAAAGCAAAATAGGCCTAACTTAAAGTGAATAAAATAATCAAAGTAGCTGTAGCCTGCGCTCTTGCAGGTTACGCTCTTGTAAGTGAAGCAAAACTTACAGTTCCTTCATTAGAACAGATGCCTGTTCTCTCTCCTGAAGAAAGACATGAAACTGCCTGTTCTAGAATCTACAATTACTTCACAAGAGCTCATTACAAGATTGTTGATGTAAATGACGATTTTGCAAAAAACGTCATCGACAGACTCATGAACTATCTTGATATGAACCATTCTCTTTATACTCAAAGTGAAGTTGATGCAATCTATGCTCATACCAAGAGCATCTTAAACGGTGTTAACAAGTGTGAACTTGACTATCCATATTCTCTGTATAACGAGAACATCAAAAAACGTTATCAGAAATACAAGTTCATGATTGACAATGTCTCTGAAAATCTTGATTTAAACACAAATGAGACCATTGCTCTTGATAGAACCAAAGCTCCATTTGCAAAAACTGAAGATGAGTTAAAGTCTTTATGGATGGCAGAGCTTAAAAATGAGTTTGAAACACAGCTTTTAAACGGTAAAACCAAAGCTCAGGCTGTAGAACGCATTAGGAATCGTTACATTGTTGCTATGAGAAGAATTTCTCAGTACTCATCTGAAGATGTCTTCTCCGCATTTGAAAATTCATTTGCAGCTGCAATTGATCCTCATACCAATTACTTTGGACCTGTTGAGTCTGAAAACTTTAATGACGATATGAATTTGTCATTAGAAGGTATCGGTGCAGTTTTATCTCAAGAAGATGAATACACTGTGATTGTTCAGATCATGCCAGGCTCTCCTGCTGAAAAGTCAAAGAAGTTAAAGCCAAAAGATAAGATCGTTGCTGTAAAACAGGAACACGGTAAATTCGAGGATATCATTGGCTGGAGACTTACAGAGGTAGTTAAAAAGATTAAAGGTAAGAAGGGCACTAAGGTTGTGCTTGAAATCGAGCGTGGCGAAGGTGCTGCTGCTAAGACCTTTAATGTTGAACTTACCCGTGACAAGATTAGACTTCAGGATAAAGAGGCAAAATCAAAAGTTTATACCTCTTATGACGGTAGAAAGATTGGTGTAATCACTATTTCTAGCTTCTATACAGACTTGTCTTTAAATGTAAAAAGAGAGCTTACAAAGTTAGAAAGTGAGAACGTAGACGGTATCATCGTTGATTTAAGAAATAACGGTGGTGGTTTATTACCTGAGGCTGTCTATACTACAGGTCTTTTCATCAAAGACGGTCCAGTAGTTTTAGTTCGTGATGTCAACGGCAACGAATCTGCTTATGACGATACTGATGCTTCAATGTTATACAAAGGACCATTAGTTGTCTTAATTAACAGACTATCAGCATCAAGCTCTGAGATTATGGCTGCAGCACTGCAGGATTACGGTAGAGCTTTAATTGTAGGTGATACCTCATATGGTAAGGGTACTGTACAGCAGTCCCGTCCACTAACAAGACTCTATGATCTCATCGGCGCTGATTTAGGTTCTATTCACTATACCATCGCTAAATTCTACAGAATCAATGGTGGATCTACTCAGTTAAAGGGCGTAACTCCAGATATTGCTATGCCTACTTTAATTGATGTAACTGAGTTTGGTGAGAAGACTGAACCTAATGCTTTAAACTGGGATAAGATTGCTCCTTCTAAATATCAGAAGTACTCAGATCCAAGCTTCTTTGTTAAAGATCTGATGGCACTTCATGAGAAGAGAATTAGCACTGATCCTGTATTTAAGGTAATTCAGTCTGAACGAGACCGATACTATAAATTAAAGAACAGCAAGACTCTTACTCTGAATTTTGATGAGCGTAAGAAACTGTTCGATGAAGATGAGAAGATCACCTTAAAGAACACTAACATCAGACTTAAGGCTATGAACAAGCCTGAAGTTAAGTCTGTAAAAGATCTGCCAGATGACTTTGAGTATGACGATCCAATTTTACAGGAAACTGTAAATATCACATCAGACTACTCTGATATGCTCACCAAAGCCGGTGCGCATGAAGTCGAAGAAAAGCCATTGCTACTGCAATATCAGGCAGAAAAAGATAATTAGTTTAAAAGAGCCTGGTAAATGCCAGGCTTTTTTGTAAAAGCAAGGAAATATCATGGAAAAGAACAATACCTATAAGGCACAGAAACGTACTGATTATAAAGAACCAGACTTTACCTCAAGCCATATTGATCTTACCTTTGAACTTGACGATGAAGCTACTAAGGTAACTACAGTTGCAAAATACAGAAGATTAACCAAAGATCATAAGGCACCATTAGTCTTAGATGGTGAGGATTTAAAGCTTCTGTCAGTTAAGTTAGACGGTATTCCTTGCAAGTACAAGATTGTTAAAGACAAGCTTGAGATTGCTAATGTTCCAGATGAGTTTGAACTTGTAATTGAGAATGTTATCAATCCTACTGCTAATACCTCTTTAATGGGCTTATACAAATCAAACGGTGCTTTCTGCACACAGTGTGAGCCACAAGGTTTTAGACGCATTACCTACTTTTTAGACAGATCTGACGTTTTAGCAAAGTACAAAGTTACCATCATTGGGCCAGAGTACGGCTGTGGCGTACTTCTATCTAATGGTAACCTCATTGATGAGGGTACTAAAAAGGGTAGAGCTTATGCAGTTTGGGAAGATCCATTCCCTAAGCCATCATATCTGTTCGCTTTAGTTGCAGGTACTTTTGATATTGTATCTGACAGCTATACCACCAAGTCAGGTCGCAAAGTATCACTTCAGCTTTATGTTGACAGAGGTGCTCATGACAGAGGTCTATGGGCAATGCAGAGTATCAAGGATTCTATGAAGTGGGATGAAACTCGCTGGGGCCTTGAGTATGATCTTGATAACTTCAAAGTGGTAGCTGTTGATTTCTTCAACTTCGGTGCTATGGAAAACAAGAGTCTGAATGTATTCAACTCTATTTATGTCATGGTAGATCCTCAGACTGCTACTGATACAGCTTTCTATAATGTTCAAAGCGTAATCGGTCACGAGTACTTCCATAACTATACAGGTGACAGAGTAACTTTAAGAGACTGGTTCCAGTTGTCCTTAAAAGAGAGCTTAACTGTATTCCGTGATCAGGAATTTAGCTCTGATGTTGCAAGCCGTGCTTTAACCAGACTTCATGCTATTAACGTAATTCGTGGTCCTCAGTTTGCCGAGGATGCATCTCCTATGGCACACCCTGTAAGACCTGAAGAGGTTATGGAGATGAATAACTTCTACACCGTAACTATCTACGATAAAGGTGCTGAAGTTATCCGTATGATCCACACCTTAATTGGTGAGACTAAGTTTAAGAAAGCTTTAAATCTGTATTTGACTAAGTTTGATGGCCAGGCTGTAACCATTGAGGACTTCTTAGCTTGTATGGAAGAGGCAGGAGAGATTGATTTAACTCAATTCCGTCGCTGGTATACTCAGGCTGGTACTCCAAATGTTAAAGCTTCATGGACCTATGATGAGGCAAACAGAACCTTAAACTTAACTCTATCTCAAAAGACTAAGCCTACACGTGACCAAAAAGAGAAATTACCATTCTATATGCCAATCAGGATCAGCTTCTTAGATCCAGAAGGTCATGATGTACATCCTGCTGAATTGTCAGCATCAGGCTTTATAGTCTTAAAAGAGGAGTCACAGACTTTCTCATTTACCTTAGATAAAGGAACTTTACCTGTAATTTTACGTGACTTCTCAGCTCCAGTTAAACTTGATGCTCCATACACCACTGAGGAATTACAGCACATGCTGTCATTCTGCGATGATGCTTTTATCAAGGTAGACAGTGCACAGACCATGCAAAAGCGTTATGTTCATGAGAACATTAAGCTTTTAGAGCAGGGTGGCACTCTAAAAGATCCTGTAGAGTTAATTGAATCATACAAGGCTCTGTTAAAGTCAGTTAACAAAGACACTGATCTTTTACTGTTAAATGAGACTTTAAAGATCATGCCTGTAGCATCTTTAATGGAAACCTTTGATGACAACATCGATATTGATGCGATTGCAAGATTACACAATGAATTAGAGCAGAGAGTTGCTGTTGCCCTAGAAAAAGAGTTCTATGAGATTTACGGCAGAATTAAAGCTCAGTCTGATATGTACTCTGTAGTTGATATGTCACGTCGTGCTATCAGCAACAGCGCTCTGCATATGCTGTCAGTAGCATATGTAGCTACAGCTAAGTCAGATACTGCATCAGCTTTAGTTCTAAGACACTATACAAGCTCAGCTAATATGACTGATAAGTTACAGGCTTTAACTGATGCTGTTCACTTAAATCTAAAGTGCAAAGAAGAGATCTTAAAGAGCTTTGAAAAGGATTATTCAAAGAATGCTTTAGCCTTTGATAATTACTTTAGAGTACAGGCAACCGTACCTGATGTAAGTGCTGTAGATAATGTAAATGAGTTAAAGAAGCATCCATCATATGATGGCAATAACCCTAACAGAGTAAGAGCTCTGCCTGGAGCTTTAGCTTTATCAAATCCTGTAGCTCTAAACGATTTATCAGGTCGTGGTTATGATCTTTTATGCTCTGAAGTTCAGAGATTAAACAGCATTAACCCTAGTGTTGCAGCAAGAATATTAACCCCATTATTAAGCTTTAGAAGACTTGATGCAAAACGTCAGCAGATGATCCGTGAACGTCTTGAGAAGTTAATGAAGATCCCTTCAATCTCAAGATCAATTTACGAGAAAGTTGAGTCTGCTTTAAAAGACGTAAAGTAAAGTTGATTGAAAGCGTGATATGAAAGAGTAGTAAAGTAATGTACGGATATAAACATTACAGATTTTCCCTGTCAATTGACAGGGATACTCTCTTATCTGTTTATCAGGGAGCCGTAAAGAGGATCCGTGTCAGAACAGATGAGGGTATGGTAGTTGATATTGATGCGAACCATCTAAAAGAGTTCACCTCAGCAGATGGTATTCATGGTATCTTTGAACTGCTTACCACTCAGGAAAACAAGTTTGTAAAAATACAAAGATTAAATTAGAACTTATGCTTAAAATCGCTGTCTAAGTTAACAGAATCGCTGTCTAAGTTAACAAAATCACAGTCTAAGTTAATAGACCAAATTTTAAGAACACAGTTTTATTAAGCAAATTTACTATAAGCAAAATTAGAGAAAGAATATGCAATTGATCCCTTATAGCCTGTATCCAACCTTTATCAGACCATTACTGTTTTTACTAGATGCAGAAACAGCACATGGTGTGATTATCAATAGTGCTAAGTTCCTGTCAAAGAATCCTTGGAAAACTCTATTCTCACAGAATGTAGCTTTCCGTCCTGTACAGATGATGGGCTTACAGTTTAAAAATCCTGTAGGTTTAGCAGCAGGTCTTGATAAGAATGGTGATGCTATTGATTTCTTTGGAGCTCTAGGCTTTGGTCATATTGAGGTAGGCACTGTAACTCCTAAAGAACAGCCTGGTAATCCAAAACCAAGAATGTTTAGAATCAAAGGAGCTCAGGGTATTATCAATCGCATGGGCTTTAATAATCTTGGAGTGGATTATTTAGTTGAGAACTTAAAGAAACGTACCTATGACGGCGTTTTAGGTGTAAGCATTGGTAAGAACGAAACAACACCTATTGAAAAGGCTGTTGACGATTACCTAATTTGTATGGATAAGGTCTATCAGTATGCTGACTATATCGCTGTAAATGTATCATGTCCTAACACTCCTGATTTAACCAAGCTTCAGGCTCGTGAACCTTTAATCAAGCTTTTAGAGCCACTAAAGAAGAGACAGGCTGAGTTAAAAGAAAAGTTCAATAAGTATGTACCATTAGTAGTAAAGATTGGTCCTGATTTATCTGACGATGCTATTGAGAGTATCTGCAAGGTATGTCTTGATTTAGTTATTGATGGTATGACCTGCACTAATACCACTACACGCCGTGACATCATCCATGGTATGGAGCACGCAAGCGAGTGGGGTGGACTGTCAGGTGAGCCTTTGAGAGTTGCAAGTACTCAGACCTTAGTTAAAGTTAACTCTTTAATTAAAGGCAAGATCCCTTTAATTGGTGTTGGTGGTGTTTCCAATCCTGTATCTGCTCGTGAGAAGTTAGAGAACGGTGCTACCTTAGTACAGTTATATTCTTCATTAGTATACAGAGGACCTGCTGTAGTAAAGAACATTATTAACAACATCTAATTACAGTTTTAACCCTGAAAAGAATTAACCCTGAAGAGAGTTAATTCTGTAAATAGTTTATCCTGTATATAAAAGGCTGGAGATGAACGAAAAATCATCGTCAGTGTACTTGGGTAATTTAGTTTGTCGCAAAAAATAGATGTTATGAAATTATATTTGTCACACCTAATTCCAATTATCTTTGTCGCATATTAAGAAGAGATGTAATAGATAGAGTTTTCTTTATATAACTATCTCGTTTTCGTATTTAGAAAGGTTGCCCGCTGAATTGATAAGAATTTTTGAGTAGCCCAACTTTATATAGCGGAAGTTGGGCTTTTGTTATATGTTTATGCTTTAGCTTTATCCTTATATAGGAATTTATCTGCAGTCCATCTTGACAATGGCATTTCAACAATATGATGACAGAAAACTGCAAAAATAAGCATTGCAACAATGACAGCCGTAGGCACTGCTATACTATGTTGTATACAAAAATCAGGATGGGAATTTATAAATGATCCACTTATCCATAAGATAACGTAGTGTGTTAGAAATATTGAATAAGTGTATTTTCCAAAATAGATTGCCCAGGATTTATTGAAGAAGTTTGATAAAAAACCTTTCTTTATTAAAAACATCCAAAGTAGTAACGCAATTGTTCCAGACATTACGTTATTTCCAAGATTGAATCCTAGGTGTTTCCAATATAGTCCAATAAGAAGAGATATGAAAATGAATATCTCAAAAGCTGAGACTGCATAATAAGATATTCCTTTTTGATGGCAGCTGGAGATTTGGAACAGCGAAGCTTATGGAACTTAAAGGCCTATGGTATCTGCATATTCCTGTAACCAGAGAAATAGAAGATTTCAAAAAAGAGAATGTAAAACATATAGTGGGAATAGACAGAGGCTTACGCTTTCTGTCTGTAAGCTATGATGAAGAAGGAAAGACCGAATTTATAAGCGGAAAGAAGATTGCAACAAAGCGAAACAAATTCCTTGAGCTGAGACGAGAGTTTCAGGCTAAAGGAACAAAATCAGCAAGACGAAGACTAAAAGCTATATCCGGACGAGAAAACCGCTGGATGTCAGATGTAAACCATCAGATATCAAAGACACTCGTGAGGAAGTATGGCAAAGATACACTCTTTGTTCTTGAGAATTTAACCGGTGTAAGTTTTGATGAGCGCAATCTTTCAAGAACAGCAAAACAGAGATATGACCTAAGAAGCTGGAGCTTCTACCAGCTGGAGCTGTTCCTAAAATACAAAGCTCAAGAGACGGGCTCTGAAGTACTTAGGGTAAGTGCAAAATACACATCTCAGAGATGTCCCGTATGTGGAAGAATCCACAAACAGAGCAGAGATCATAACAGACATCTGTATAGCTGCCCATGCGGCTATAAATCCAATGATGACAGAGTTGGAGCCATGAATATTCAGAATCTTGGAAAGAGATGGCTGTCAGGAGAAAAGAATCCTAGATACAAAAAGGATAATAAATGATTAAGAGTAAACTCTTTTTCAAAGCGGGCATTGTCAATTGTCCGATGATGCTGGCAGTGTAGGAAGATTACCAATTGGTATCGCTTGTACCTATATTATGCTGACTAGCAAGCCCTCGGGATTTATCCGAGGGTATTTGACCTAAATCAGATTTCCGTATACGTAGCTTTCCTTCGCGGTCTTGCATTTGGATTTTCATCTGCATAGCCCACTATTATGATTCCAGTTACATAATCTTTATCCGTTAATCCTAGTATATTTCTCATTTCATCCTGCTCATACCAACCTGTCCAGCATGTAGCTAATCCCATATGTTGTGCCTGTAATAAAATATGAGTAATAGCTATTGCGCTATCTCTAATGGTACGCTCCATACTATCGTCTTTACGATATGTTGATTTTCCTACACAAACAATAAACACAGGTGCTTGAAGCATCCACTTTTGATTATGGTCTAGCTCACAAATCTTCTCTTTCATTTCTTTTGATTTCACAACAATGAAATCCCATGGCTGTTTATTAGAACCGGAAGGTGCCAATGAAGCAGCTAATATCAAATCACTTATTTGCTCATCTGTAACACTTGTTGATTTATACTTTCTGATACTTCTTCGATTCAGAATTTCAGGTAAAATATCCATGATTTCTCCTTTTTTTATTCAAATCTGTTTCTATTCATAATCACTACAAGCGAGATGGAATCCCTGTCTACCACATTCTATCTGTCTGCCAGGCTCCAATTGCCCCTAGATGATCAGAATGTGATACAATACCATTCACGACCGGGGAGACTGCCAAGGCAGAACCACATCCGGAGGTATTGATGATTATTATATAACATGCCGGAAAACCCACGATTTGAATCGTGGGATATAAGGCATATCGTTTATTTTATGTAATCTGTAGTTATATATTATTTCCGTTTATTTCTTACTTTTTCTGTACTGCAACGGTGTCATTCCACAAAA
>OMZC01000094.1 GCA_900315395.1 uncultured Gammaproteobacteria bacterium | reverse complement strand
ATCTTACTGATAAAGGATCTTTGATTACTTCGGATCTTCTTAGTGATAACGAACAATTTACAAGCATTACGATGTTTATCTGCTTTAGCTGGTCTCCATCTTTGTTGTGTCCCCATTCAGCGAAATCAAGGTTGTCAGAGCAGGTTGAGATAGATGTTGAGTCCAGAGCATAGTAGACATTTTCCTTATTCTTATCCTCTTGCTCAATACAGCACTCATTGAGCTTTTTGAGAAAAACATCAATCCTGTCCTGATCAATGTGCTGTAGAAATCTGGTGATGCTGCTTATACCCAGAGGTCTGTGATATGGCAGTCTGGTACAGGAAGCAAAGTCCTCATAAAGGTACATTCCCTTATCAGTCTCTATAGTTTTGAAATATGCCAGAGACAGTAGCTTCTTGGCTCCGTAATACTTGTCAAAGGCTCTGCCCAGCGCCTTTGACAGAGGAGTTGAGGCAACAACCTGATCTAAAAGCCAGGTGGCTCCTGCATGAAGTACCTTAAGAGATGTAGCCTTTCTTATGAACAAGGAGTTTTCATCCATATCGTCAGCCTGTGAAAATTCAAGCTTATAGCGTGTAAGTTTACCTTTTGATTTTAGCTTATCTACTACTCTTGTTGTCTTTAAGGTCTCAAGGATTGGATACTGATTCAAAAAATCCTCACTCCATTCGATAGTCCCGGTTAGTTCACCGCCAATAATCTTACCTACGGTATAGGTCTTTCCCTTAACTCTGACCGACATATGTCGTTCTGAGTCCCAGGCATTCTCATAAGAGCAGACATAAGTATATTTACCGTTTCTGTTGAACAGGAGAGGAGGAAGTTCAGGAGCATCAACCACAGCCATAATTGCATCTATATAGTTACATAAGAATATGTAACTATAATAACACAAAAAATAAAGGAAGTCCCTTATTTTTTCAGGACTTCCTAAAATTTATTTTTATAATGTAACTAGATCTTCAAAGAATGGGTTCGGTCAAAGGCAGTGGCTTTTTTATTTTGAGATTATGATTATTTGTTTTCTTGAGAGTTTTCTTTAACTCTTAAAATAATCACTGTAGCTAAGATCATGGTTGAGAAGATCCAAATTACAAGTGAGTTCTGCAGACCAATGTAATCTCCTAACCATCCTACAAATACTGATAAAGCGTAACCAATGCCAAAGGTAAAACCTAACATCATTGATGTAGCAAAGGAATCAGCATGAGGTAACAGCTTTTGTGCCCAAACAATAGCTGGAGGAGTAGCTCCATAAAGACCAATACCTGCTAAAAAGATACTTATATATGAGATAAGTGAATCATCAGCTTTGTACAGGAAGATTGCCATCATAACAATAGTTAAAGAGTATGAAGCTACAATCAGAGTCTTTAATTTAAATTTAGTTGAAATACAACCAACTAACATACCACCGGTTGCAGTGCCGATTAAAAGAACCATCAATACTGAAGATGCACTTACTGATGAAATTCCTTTTGATGTATACAAAAGAGGAATAAAGATCACCAAAGAGCAATAGCAAACAGCTCTCAAACCAATTGATGACACTAACATCAAGAAAGGCTTATTAGTTACAATCTTTTTTACAGAAATAATTTGAGCAGCATTCTCTGGTTTTGGCTTTGAGTATAAGCCTCTTTTTAAGAGTAATAATGTTGTTGCAACAGGAATTATGGCTAGATAAATGATCTCTTCTTGAGTGAAGTGCTCTAGATATAAGGCTGTGATAAATGGAGCAATTGCAAAACCTACGTTGCCACCTACAATAAATAAGCTAGTAGCTAAAACTTCTTTTCCTTTAGGAGCAATGATAGGAACTATACCGCCAGCAATAGGGTGGAAACCAGATGAGCAAATTCCTGATAAGAAAATAATGATCACAAGTACCCAGGCTGAAGAGCATAGTCCTACAGCGCTCGCTAAAACACCACCTGTAATAATGGAAACAGGCAATAAGATTCCAAGATTATGTTTATCAGCTGCAATTCCAATAGGAGCCTGCAAGAATGAAGCACTGACCTGGAAAATCATATAAAGCAGGCCACACTGAGAGTAAGAAAGGCCAAACTTTAAAGCTAAGACTGGTAGTAATACTGGTAATAAGTTGCAATAAAAGTCGCCTACAAAATGACACCAACTCGCGACTGCAATATTGCCCCAGCCCCTCTTTGGAGCCGGAATAGCATTTAAATCCATTTTTAATCTTCTATTAAAACGTATTCTTAAATTACTTAGAAATTGTCTGTTATTGTGAAATTTTGTGCAAAATTGCGGTTAATTCTTCTTTTGAAAAATCATACTTCTTACCACAATGCTGACAGGTCATAGAAGTACCACCGTCTTTTTCGATTAAATCTTTTAATTCATTTGGATTTAACTGAGATAAAGCCTTTTCACATCTTTGTTTTGAACATACACACTGGAATTTAACTTCATGCTGTCCAAATACCTTTACCTCTTCGTGGGCAAATAGTCTTGATAAAGACTCTTCTAAAGGAAGACTGAATAATTCTTTAGCACTTAAAGTTTCTGTAAGTACGGACAGGTGCTCTAATGACTCTAAGTTATTCTTAATTTCAGGAATGATCTGAAGCATTACACCACCAGTTTGAACTGTATCCATATCTGTTTTTATAATGAATCTTGTAGGTAACTGTTGAGATTCTTTAAAGTAGTCCTCTAATGTTGCACTAATTGACTTAGGGTTGATGGCAACAATACCCTGCCACTTAGGTCCGTCTTTAGGAAATACTGAAAGCACTAGCACAGAGCCTTTTCCACAAAGCTCTTCTAAAGAGGCATTGTCTGCAATAGCAGCACCTTCATTTAATGAAGCTGAACCATAAAAAGATAGATCTTGTCTGATATTGATTAGTGCATATTTTAATGGAGAAGAATTACTTCCTCTTAATTGCACCATGATTTCAGAACCGTCTTTTAAAGTTGCTGCAACAAGTACAGAGGCTACAGCTAATTCCATCATGGTCTTTTTCAGACAGCTAGGATAGTCTTTGTGTAATAGCTCTTCAAAAGGAGTTTTTAATTTAACGATCTCGCCTCTAACACCGTGATTGTCGAATAAGAATCTTTCTACACTGTTGTTTTCAAAAGTTTGCATCGTATTACCATCCATATTTCATACTAATTAGAGCGCGCCTTTCTTTTTTATTTGGCTTTTCATCAGGATGAGGAGCCAAAAGTGCATTTATCTTTATTTGCTCTAATTGTTTTTCTCTTAATTTAATACTTTCTTCTGTTTCTTGATATAGAGTTTGGGCTTGTACAGCAGGTCCCCTTACATCAGAAATTTTAAGGATCTCAACTTCTTTTCTGACATTACCTTGAAGAATCTTAACTAATGCTCCTATTTCAACAGTTCTAGAAGGTTTTGCTTTGACTCCGTTATAGTCAACTTTTCCTCCTTCTATCATTGATCTTGCAATGCTTCTAGTTTTGTAAAAGCGGGCTGCCCATAACCATTTATCTAGGCGAACCTCTTCTTGTGCATTATTTTTAGGCATTAATATCTTTCCTTCTGTCATGAAGAAATTTATCTTTTCTAGTGCTAAAGTATAACAATGAATTATAAATAAATGGCGGTATATATGGATCTTTCTGCTTTAAAAAAACAAACACCAACTATTCTTTCTAAAAGGAGAGAAAAAGTATCTAACTTTTTTACTGTAGAACAGCTAGATCTTCAGTTTTCTAATAATAAGAAAATGACATATGAACGCTTAGCTGGCGGAAACGGTGCTATTTTGGCAGTACCTTTTGATGGAAAAGATTTTTACCTTACATCTGAATATGCCTGTGGTTTTGAAAGATACGAATTAGGCTTTGTTAAGGGAAAAATAGATAAAGGGGAAGCTCCAAAAGAAGCTTGCAACCGTGAGTTAAAAGAAGAAATTGGTTTTGGAGCAAAGACTGTTAGAACTTTAAGAAATGAAATGACTGTAGCTCCAGGCATGTTGCAGTTAAAGATGTATACCTTCTTATGTATGGATCTTTACCCAATGCAATTAGAGGGGGATGAGCCAGAGCCAATTAACATTATCAAAGTAAGCCCAAGAGAAGCTAAAGATTTAATTTTTGACATTGATTCTCCATTGACTGAAGCAAGAGCAATCGCCTCTTTGACCTTAGCAATGAACAAATTAGGCATGTTGTAAAATAAGCTAACACTTTTTTGCACACGTATGTGGCAAAACAAGAGTTTTTTGTGAGAAAATGTCATTTTCTAGCAAGTTGATATTAATTTGCTATTATTGTAAATGGACAGAAATCCTTCTGTTTAAGTTTTTTATTTTTTATTTGCAAGGTTTATTACTTTGCCCGTCGCATGGGAGCTTGTGATGCGTCACTTATTAACAGGCTTTGAATTTAGCCAGGACGAATATTTAGACATTTTAGATACTGCTGCTGCAATGAAGAAAGATCCTAAGAAGTATAACCAGGTTCTTGCAGGTCGGAGTGGAGCTATCATGTTTGAAAAGCCTTCCCTGAGAACTAGAACAACTTTTGAGTTGGCTTTCTATCGTTTAGGCGGACATGGTGTTTATCTTGATTTAAAAAATGGCGAATTAGGCCACAGAGAAACAATTGCAGACTACTCACGTAACTTATGCCGTTGGGTAGATTGCCTTGTTGGTCGTGTATTTGCTCAGAGCTCTTTAGAGGAATTAGCTAAATACGGTTCAGTTCCTGTAATCAATGCTTTATCAGATCTTTACCACCCAGCTCAGGCTATGGCTGATTACTTAACCATCAGAGAGCACTTAGGCAAGATTAAAGGCGTTAAGGTTGCTTATGTTGGTGATGGTAACAACGTAACCAATTCATTATTTGTTGCGGGTGCTATTTTAGGTGCTAATGTTACATGCTTTAGCCCAGAGAATTGTTCACCTGACGCAGCTGTATTCATCAAAGCAAATGAAATTGCTAAGAAGAATGGTTGCACCTTAGCTGTTGAAAATGACATCAGCAAGTTAAAAGATTTCGACGTGATTTATACAGATACTTGGGTATCAATGGGTGACAATACTCCTCTTGATACTGTAAGAAAGAAGTATATGCCATATCAGATTAACCAGAATTTGGTTGACCAGTCAGGAGCACAGATTGTAATGCATTGTCTGCCTGCTCACCGAGGATATGAAATCACAGACGAGGTTATGGACGGTCCTAAGTCAGTTGTATTTGATGAAGCTGAGAACCGTTTACATATTCATATGGCAGTACTTGCCAAACTAATTAATGCTTAATCATTGAGGATACAAAGCAATGTTAAAACACGAAAACAAGCACTACAAGAAAGTTGTATTAGCATATTCTGGTGGTCTAGATACATCTACCATCGTACCATGGTTAAAAGAGAACTATGGTGATTGTGAAGTTATCTGCTTCGTTGCAGATGTTGGTCAGGAAAGAGAAGATCTTGAAGGCATCGAGCAGAAGGCTAAGCAGTCTGGCGCAAGCAAGTGCATTGTTAAGGATTTAAGAGAAGAGTTCGTAAAAGACTATGTTTTCGAAGCAATGAAGACTGGTGCTATTTACGAAGGTGAGTACTTATTAGGTACAGCTATTGCTCGTCCTGTTATTGCAAAGGCAATGGTTGAGTGTGCATTAGCTGAAGGCGCTGATGCTATTGCTCACGGTGCTACCGGTAAGGGTAACGATCAGGTTCGTTTCGAGAGTGCTGTTGCAGCTTTAGCTCCACAGTTAGACGTTATCGCTCCATGGCGTATTTGGGATATGCAGTCTCGTGAAGAGTTACTAGCATACTGTGAGAAGCACCATGTTCCATGTAAGGCTACTTTAAAGAAGATTTACAGCCGTGATGCTAACTGCTTACACATCTCAACTGAGGGTGGTGAGTTAGAGAATACTTGGAATGCCCCATCAGAGAACGTATGGGTATGGACTACAGATCCTGAGAAGGCTCCTGATACTCCAGAAACATTTGAGTTAACCATTGCAAACGGTTATGTAACTGAGATCAATGGTGAGAAGATGACTCCATTCCACATCATTGAGAAATTAAATGAGATTGGTGCTCGTAATGGTGTAGGTCGTATCGACATCACTGAGAACCGTCTAGTTGGTATGAAGTCACGTGGTTGCTATGAAACCCCAGGCGGAACTATCATTTACAAGGCTTTACGTGCTATTGAGCAGTTAGTATTAGATAAGGCTACAAGAGTATTCCGTGAGCACTTAGCTGTTGAATTTGCCCAGTTAGTATACGATGGTCGCTGGTTCACCCGTCTTCGTGAGATCTTATTAGCATCTGCTGATAACATGGCTAAAGATGTTAACGGTAAGGTTGTTGTTAAGTTATATAAGGGCAACATCGAGATCATCCAGAAGGATTCTCCAAACAGCCTGTTCAACTTTGACTTTGTAACCTTTGGTGCTGATGAAGTATACAGCCAGGCTGACGCAGAAGGCTTCATCCGTCTGTACTCATTACCAAGCAGAATTCGTGCTATCAATGAGAATGCAAAGAAGAATAAGTAATCTTTGCTAGCTAGCATATAAATACGGTTCAGGGAGTGTTCTTTGAGCCGTATTTTTGATCTTAATTTAGGTGTTTTTGAAGTTTTATCAGATAACACAATTTTTTAAACAGAGGCAAATATGGCTTTATGGGGCGGTAGGTTCACACAAGGACCAGATCAGAGATTTAAGGATTACAACGATTCTCTGAAGTTTGACTATCGTATGGCTTTAGAAGATATTGAAGGTTCAATTTGTTGGGCTGATGCTATCTACAAAGCTGGCGTTTTAACCGAGCAGGAAAACAAAGATTTAAAGAAAGCTTTAAATGAGTTACATGAAGAAGTATCTAAAGATATTCACTCAATTGCTACAGCAGGTGATGAGGATATCCATTCTTATGTAGAGCGCAGACTGATTGAGAAAGTTGGCAATTTAGGTAAGAAGTTACACACTGGCCGTAGCCGTAATGATCAGGTAGCTTTAGATCTGAAATTATGGTGCCGTAAAGCAGTTGCTGATGTTAAAAAAGCAATTGTTCATCTGCAAAAAGAATTAGTAAATGTAGCTGAAGAGAACCAAGGCAAGATCTTCCCCGGTTATACTCATTTACAAAGAGCACAGCCTGTTACTTTCTCACACTGGATCTTAGCTTATGTTCAGATGTTTGAAAGAGATTACCAGAGATTATTAAATGCTGATGAGTTAATGGAAACCTCTCCATTAGGATCAGCAGCTTTAGCTGGTACTGCTTACAACATCGATAGAGATGAATTAGCTCGTGATTTAGGCTTTAAGAGTGCAACAAGAAACAGCCTTGATGGTGTATCAGATCGTGACCATGTAATGGAATTACTATCATGTGCAAGTATCTCAATGGTTCACTTATCAAGATTAGCTGAGGATTTAATTATCTACAATTCAGGCGAAGCCAAATTTGTTGAGTTATCAGATAAGGTAACCTCCGGTTCATCTTTAATGCCTCAGAAAAAGAATCCTGATGCTTTAGAGTTAATTCGTGGTAAGTGTGGTCGTGTTGTAGGTGCATTAACCGGTATGTTAGTAACCTGCAAAGCTTTACCTTTAGCTTACGACAAGGATCTTCAGGAAGATAAAGAGCGTCTATTTGATGCTATTGATACTTGGCATGACAGCTTATACATGGCTTCATTAGTATTTGAAGGCATTAAGCTAAATGAAAAGAATGCAATTGAAGCGGCTAAAGGCGGTTATTCAAATGCAACAGAGTTAGCTGATTACTTAGTATCAAAGGGTATTCCTTTCCGTGAGGCTCACTCAATTGTAGGTAGAATCGTGCTCTTTGCTATTTCAAAGCAGAAAGCATTAGAAGATTTATCTGTAGCTGAGTACAAAGAGTTCTCTGATGTAATCGGTGAGGATGTATATCCTTCATTACAGTTAGAGAATATCTTAAACAAGCGTAACATCATCGGTGGTGTTGCTCCAGCTCAGACTAAGTTAGAAATCGAAAACTTAAAGAAACTTCTATCTTCAAGAGAAGGCTAATCTAATTTAAGGAGATCTTGTCATTAAGGTCTCCTTAGTCTTCAAAGTCCTCATAACTTAATTTATCTGCACCAAGATAGCTTAATTCTAGCTATTTCTCGCTTTAATTTAATGCAAATAAAATTGTTTTTGTGCAATTAACTTTTGTCTAATATTTCTAGATTACTATTTAAGTGAACTTAAATTATTTTTACGTTGTTAAAGACAACTAACGACAAGGAGCAGAGTATGTTAGCAGTTACCGCAATCATTAGACCTGAAAAAATCATAGATGTTCAAGATGCTCTGTACTCTAAAGGTTTCTGTGCCATGACCAAGATTAATGTGTCAGGGCGAGGTAAGGAGAGAGGCATTAAAGTTGGTGATGTTCTTTACCAAGAAATGACTAAGATCATGATTTATATGGTCGTAGAAGATGATGAAAAAGATATAGTTGTGGATACACTTATGCAAAGTGCTATGACTGGTGAGAGCGGAAATCCTGGTGATGGTAAAATCTTTGTAAGTCCTGTTTATGAGTCCTACACTATTAGTTCTCAATCACTAGATTTATAGGATAGACATAAAAGAAAAGGCATATCCTTGGATATGCCTAAATCACTAGATACCTGTAGATCCGAATCCTTTAACTCCTCGCTCCGATTCTTCATCAAAGTGATCCGTTATCTCAAGATTTGCATGCAGAACAGGGACGAATAGCATTTGAGCTACTCTGTCACCGACACAAATCTTAAAAGGTTCATTTGAGTGATTCCATAAAGGCATCATCAGCGGACCTTGATAGTCAGCATCGATGACACCTGTAAGATTACTTAAAACAATGCCATGTTTATAACCAAGACCTGATCTTGGGACGATTAGTGCAGTTACATCAGGATCTGCAATATGCATTGCAAATCCTGTATTAACCATCTTCACTTCACCTGGATTTAGCACAAAGTCACTGTCAACCATGGCTCTTAAGTCCATTCCTGCAGATAGTGCAGTCTCATATTGAGGAAGAGGAAAATCACCACCCAATCTCTTGTCTAAGATCTTTATTTTAATATTTAGCATGTTTTAGTTCTTTTTTGCGGCCTTGAAAATTAGTTCCATTAAGCAAGCTGCGATATTAGCTTTAGACTGCTTGTCAAAGTGAGCAACCTTACCATCTTTATCAAATACGGTGACCTCGTTATTGTCACTGTTAAAGCCGATGTCCTGTCTTGAAACATCGTTTAGAACGATAAGATCAAGGTTTTTTCTTTCAAGCTTCTCTTTAGCATGTTCTTCACCGTTATTGGTTTCAGCAGCAAAGCCTACTGTAAATGGACGGTTTACTTCTCTCTTACCTACAGTTGCAAGAATATCAGGATTCTTAACAAGTTTTAGAGTAATTGAATCAGTGTCATCAGTCTTCTTAATCTTAATAGGTGATACGTTTTCAACTCTAAAGTCTGCAACAGCTGCTGTACCAACCATAATATCTGTCTTGGTTACAAAATCTTCTACAGCATGCAACATTTGGACGGCACTCTTTACATCAATTCTTCTTACTCCCTTTGGAGTTGGAAGATTAA
Source organism: uncultured Gammaproteobacteria bacterium (assembly GCA_900315395.1). Lineage (GTDB taxonomy): Bacteria > Pseudomonadota > Gammaproteobacteria > Enterobacterales > Succinivibrionaceae > Succinivibrio. The sequence goes on along the minus strand of OMZC01000094.1, from coordinate 61,337 downwards.
CAGGACCTGCAATTAAGGTTACATCTGCACCTAAAGCACTGGCAGCCTCTGCCATGTAAAAGCCCATCTTGCCAGAGCTGTTATTTGAAATGTAGCGAACAGGATCGATTTGTTCTTCGGTTGGACCTGCTGTAATCAGAACCTTAAATCCTACGCCAAATGATTTTGGTAATAACTTAGTTTGTGTTAGCTCTAGAGGACTTTGAGGAGCTGGTAATCTGTCTTGATTATTCTCGATAAGGCCTGGGTTTGAAGTAATGCGGTTTGCAAAGATTGAGCATACATCTTCATATAGTTCTTCAGGTTCTTTCATTCTGCCTGGGCCAAAGGTGCCACAAGCTAGTTCTCCTGAAGCTGGAGTAATTACATAAATTCCACGTCTTAAAAGAGTCTTTAAATTATCTTGTGTAGCCTGATTGTTGAACATATTGGTGTTCATAGCTGGAGCTACAACAATTGGGCAAGTAGCAGCTAAAGTAACAGCTGTTAACATGTTATCAGCAAATCCAGAGGCAATTTTTGCAATAGTATTAGCTGTAGCAGGAGCTATTAATACCATATCAGCATTAGTAGCTAAAGATATGTGAGAAATGCTCTTACTATCCTCGAAAATATCAACACTTACAGGATGACCTGATAAGGCTTCGAAAGTAGATTTTCCGACAAGTTTTGTGGCAGCTTCTGTCATGCAGACATATACGTCTGCTCCACCTTTGATTAGAAGACGGCAAAGAGTACATGCCTTATATGCAGCAATTCCTCCTGTCACACCCAAAACTATTTTGCGATTTTTTAGTTGAGTATCCATTTTGACATCTCCATTGGTGAAAATTAGATTCTAACTAACAGATTATACAGATGTTTATTAATAATAAGTCGTGATTAATTATCAACATTGATTTTGTATTATTATTAATATACAATTTACAGTTACCACGAAACTGTGGGTGAATCTTATTCGCCCTCATGTATTGTCAAAGTCTCGTATAATTTAAGCCTAAAGTTGTTCTAAAAATTAATATTTTTTAGGATATAGTCTTCTTTTGTGTTAGAATACGTGCACTTTGTTTGACCTATTAATCAATCTCAGCGTGATGCTGATTTTGAGAATGTATTAATTTAATTTTTTGGAGTGTGAGATAACATGTCCAGAGTTTGCCAAGTTACGGGCAAGCGCCCAGCTGTGGGTAACCTACGTTCCCACGCAAAGAATGCGGCTAAGCGTCGTTTTCTTCCTAATTTAAAATATCACCGTTTCTGGGTTGAGAGTGAAGGTCGTTTCGTAAGACTTCGTGTTTCAACTAAAGGTATGCGTATCATTGATAAGAACGGCATCGATGCTGTTCTAGCAGATATGCGCGCAAACGGCGTTAGAGTTTAAAGGAGACTAAAATGGCTAAGAAAGGCGGTCGTGAAAAGATCCGTTTAAATTCAACAGCAGGTACTGGTCACTTCTACACAACTGATAAGAATCGTCGTACCACTCCAGGTAAGATGGAGATGATGAAGTACGATCCAGTTGTTCGCCAGCACGTACTGTACAAAGAAGGCAAGATTAAGTAATTAATTCTTGAATGAACTTTTGCAAAAGTTTATTTAAGCCTCAGCTTCTGCTGGGGCTTTTTGTTGCGAACTATCTCTTCAAAAAATCATACCTAACTATTTAATTTAAATCTATATTTTCAAAACGCATTTACAAGCACTCTTTTTTACTTGTTTGAAAATTCTAATTTTAAGCTAAGTAATTAATATGTATAATGTCGCTGGTTTTGTATTAATCGCTTTGTTGAAAAAAATTTTCATATTCTAAGAAAATAAGTTACTACAAAACAATTAAAGTGATAAAATTGACATAAAAGCTGTTTGATAAGAAAATTATTAACAGTTTTCTTTCAAACTTAAAATAATTAATTTTTTTATTCGAGAGTATTCGAAAGGAAAAGATGATGAAAACTAAGTTATTAGCTTTAGCAGTATCAGCAGCAGTTGTTTCATTCTCAGCAAATGCATCTGTTGAAGATACATGGTCATTAGGTGCTTCTGCAGGTTGGAGCCATGTTTTTGATAGTGGTTTAGATAATACCGGCATTGAAGTTTCTGACAAGAATGGTTATGGCTTCAAGTTAAACGGCGAGTACAATTTCACAGAGTGGTTTGGTTTAGGTTTAGGCTATGATTACTTAAACGGCGCTAAGTTAGGCAGCTACTTTGATGAAACTAAGCTTCACTCAAATACAATTGAAGCATACGGTCGTTTCGCTTTACCTTTAGATACAAATGGTTCAGATATCTTCTTCAAGGTAGGTCCTACTTGGAACAGATCAACTGTTCATGGTGATGACTACACTCAGTGGGGTGCAGTTCTTGGTTTAGGTGGTCAGTGGGCACTTAACGAGAGCGTATCAATCCGCGCTGGTTATGATTACCTATACAGAACCTTACACAGCAATGATGACGGTGCAAGATTAAGCAACGGTTTATTATATGTTGGTGTACAGTACACATTCGGTGCTCCTGCTCCAGTAGCTCCAGCTCCTGTAGCAGCTCCAGTTGAGAAGAAGACTGTTCGTGTAACTGAGAACCACAGCCTAGCTGCTGGTTTATTATTCCCATTTGATGGTTCAACCTTATCATCACAGGGTAAGAAAGCTATTTCTGACGTCGTAGCTTCATCAAAGAACTTACAGAACACCGAGTTCGAAGTTTACGGTTATACTGACCGTATCGGTTCAGATGCATACAACCAAAAGTTATCACAGAAGCGTGCTGATGCAGTAACTTCAGAGTTACAGGCTGAGGGCGTAAACACTGTTAAGGCTTCAGAGGGACGTGGTAAGGCTTCTCCTGTAACAGGTAACAAGTGCGATTCAGTAAAGGGCCGTCAGGCTGTTATCGACTGCTTAGCACCAGATCGTCGTGTTGAGATCGTTGTTACCGGTGATACCGTTAAAGAAGAGCAGGAATAATATTTAACTAAACGAATTTAGTTAGTAAGTCCTAAAGAAAACCCAGCGAAAGCTGGGTTTTTTGTTGCAAGCAAAGTGATACTGTCAAAACAAAAAAAACGCTACCGAAGTAGCGTTTTTTTTGAAAATGAAGAGTTGACTACTCGTCAGCCTTTTCAATTCCATCAATCATTTGCTGGTAATAAGATACAGCAGCACTGTCAGGATTTAGCATTACTTCTTTGAACATATGCTTAATCTGCTCTAAAACAGAAGCTCTGCAGATGAATACCAACTGAGATTTCTTCTCGCCTTCAGGCCAGCCTTTTAGCTCTGCTAGAGGGTATAAATTGCCTAATACGCCGTGAATAACGATTGGTTTATCTTGTCCCTTAAGATCAATGATACCTTTGATTCTTAAAATAGAATCACCGTATTGATCTTGAACTGTTGAAATACCAGACAATAGAGCTAACGGCTCAATAGGCTCATCAAACTCTAGACAGAATGAATCGATGTCGGAGTGAGCGATGATCTTTGGTTTTGATACGCCTATAGCGCCATTTACAGATGCAGGACGGAAAGATGAAGCTAAGTTAGGAGACTTAATGTTAAGCCATGAGGTAACTTTTTTATCATAAGCCTGATTTGCATTCTTATAAGGTCCAATATCAAATAAGATCTTAGGTGAGATATTGCCTTTTACTGCAGGGAAGACCTTAGCTGAAGGGTTAATCTTGGCTGTAATCTCATAAATTGCATCTAACTCATCTGAATCAATAAGATCAGTCTTACTTACAATTACGATATCAGCTAAAGCGATTTGTTTAACAGCTTCATACTGTTTCTTTAGCTGTTCTCTTACGAACATACCATCTAAAACAGTGATAGTACCATCATGATAGTAATGATCTAAAAGAAAATCGTCATTATTTAAAGTGCCAATGACACCGGCAGGATCTGCTAAGCCTGTAGTCTCAATGATGACTCTCTTAAAAGCAGGAATGTCACCTCTTTGAGCTTTAATGAAGTTAGTAGCAAGACTGTCTACTAAAGCACCTTGTAGTGAACAACAGATACATCCAGATTGCAATAGTACAACTGATGAGTCCACTGCCTCTACAAGCTCATGATCTAAGCCAACATCACCAAATTCATTGATAAGTACAAGAGTATCTTTAAACTCTGGGCTGTTTACCCAGTGATTTAATAAAGTTGTTTTACCGCTTCCTAAAAAACCGGTAATAATATTGACGGGGATTTTGTTCTCGTCGTTTTCTGCAGTATTTTCTGCGTAATCTGACATGGTTAATTATCCTAATCAAATAGAAAATCTAATGCGTTTGATAAAGATCTTATCCTAAATTTGTCACTTTCGTTAATTAAATCATGATAAGCATTATCAATTATTTCAAATTTAGGAGGTACAGGATCTCCTTGATGATTTTCAAAGAAATGTTCAGCTACAGCCGTACTTACCACTTTATCACATCCTGCGCTTTGACAATACACTGGAATGGTGAAGGTAAAGGTTGAATCAATGATCTCCATTTGCTTGCGCATAGCTTCTTTTACAAAGCGATAGGTAGGTCCTCCGATAGTAAGCTTGGGGTGCTTGGTATAATAGTCATGGTAAGCTTCATATCGTTCTTTTGAGTGGCTGTGGTGATTGATTTCAAAAGGGATCTTTTTGTATTCCTTACCATGAGGAGTGTACATTGTAGATAGAAAAGGTAATGAACCAAAGGTCATTACCAATCCAGTCAAGAGTGGCTTTGGAAGGTTAAAAAATGGCCACAAATAAGGAGCAATAAGGGCTGCTTTTGAAGGCTTGTTTTTAAAGTTCTTAATAATATCTAATGATACTAATCCGCCTAAAGAAAAAGCTAAGAGTTTATAGTTTTTGATGTTTAGCTTATCTAGCATAAACAAATCGTCTTTAGCTAAATCCTCAAAATGATTGATATGACATTTTTGAAGATCCTGTAATAATCTTGTAGATTCAGCCTGACCTCTTGCAAACAAGATCACTGCAGATATCTTTAACAGATTAAGAGTATAGAGAAATTCAGCAAATTTATGTGGAATTTCACCTCTTCCTGGGATAATTACCAAAGTATCAGTAGCATCATCTGCATCCATCTTGGCTGCGGTGACGGTATAGCCGTCTTTGGTTTTAAAAGAGAGTTTTTGGACTTTGCTTTTATAGAAGTCTTCGATATCAGAGCGCTCTTTTTCTAGAGCTTCAGTGGAGAGAAAAGAATCTTCAAATCTATTCATATAAGTTTTGTACATCCTCTATGTCTGTACACATACAATATATGATTTGGTCGTAAATTAAAATAGCACTAGCGACGGCGATAGATTGTGATCACATTTGGTACTGATTTAATGCGTTTGATAACGCTTGCCAAATGCAGTCTGTCTCGTACGGTCACAATCAGATTCATTACAAAAGTTTTTTCATCCTTTTGATCTGAATTGATGCTTTCAATTCTAGAGCCAGCAACATCAACCGCATTAGAGATTTCAGAAACAATACCCTGTCTGTTCTCAAGCTCGATTAGAAGCCCAGTCTTGAACTCCATATTGGCTGTAACAGCGTAGTTCCAGCTTACGTTTAGAGACTTTGATGGAACTTTATCTGAATCTCTAAAGTTCTTGCAGTTAGCTGTATGAATAACAATGCCACGGCCTTGTGCAATATGAGCAATAATGTCATCCCCTGGAATAGGCATACAGCATTGAGCAAAGGTAAAAGGCATGCCTCCTGTACCTTTGACTGGTAATTCATGGTGCTTATGAGAATTAGGATCTAAGAATTTAGCTACTGCTACAGTTAAAATATTACCCATAGCAATATCGCAGAATAGTGTCTTTAAATCAGGTTCTTTAAAGTTCTCAAGGATGTTATCAATCTGCTCTTGGGTGAGTGAATCAATGCGTTGTGACTTTAAGGTATTCTGTAACAGTCTTCTGCCGATGAGCTGACACTCTTGAGTTCTTAAGCCTTTTAGATATTGTCTAATTGATGATCTTGCTTTTGATGTTACAACAGTAGACAGCCAAATTGCGTTAGGGCATGCATTCTGTGATGTGATAATCTCAACTGATTGACCAGATTCTAAGCTTCTAGAAAGAGGAAATACGTGGTGATTTACTCTTGCGCCGATGCAGTGATTACCAATGTCTGTATGTAGAGCATAAGCAAAATCAACAGGAGTTGCACCTTTTGGTAAATTATAAATAGTACCATCTGGTGTGAATACGAAAATTGAATCAGGGAACAGATCGGTCTTTACATCTTCGACGAATTCCATTGAAGAACCAGCGCTCTGCTGCAAATCAATAAGATTCTTAATCCAATCCTGTGCATTCTTCTGAGATGCAGTAGAAACAGACTGAGATCCATTTTCTTTATAAGCCCAGTGAGCAGCAACACCACGAGCTGCCATTTGATCCATGAACTCTGTTCTAATCTGGATCTCAATAGGTACACCGTGTGGTCCTACTAAAGAGGTATGAAGAGACTGATAGCCATTGAGTTTTGGAATTGCAATGTAATCTTTAAATCCGTTAGGCCGTGGCTTGAACAGATTGTGCATCTGACCTAAAACTCGATAGCATGTATCTACGTCTTTTAGAATAATTCTAAAGCCGTAAACATCCATGATTTCACGGAATTGAAGCTCCTTTTTAACCATTTTTCTATAAATGGAATAGAGTCTCTTTTCTCTGCCTAAAACTCTAGCTTCAATATGAGATTCCTTAAGTCTTGCTTTTATAGCCTCAAGGATATTTGAAACGACTTCCTTACGGTTATTTCTAGCTCTTGTAACGGCTGCTTTAAGAACTCTATAGCGCATAGGATAGATAGAGGCCATACAAAGCTCTTCTAATTCAGCTCTGATGTCAGAAATACCTAAACGATTAGCAATTGGAACGAAAACTTCTAATGTTTCTTTGGCAATACGAACTCTTTTATCAGGACGTAAGGCACCTAATGTTCTCATGTTATGAGTTCTATCGGCTAACTTTATCAAGATGACACGAATATCCTTGGTCATAGCCAAGATCATCTTTCTAAAGTTTTCCATTTGAGCTTCTTTGTAGTCGTGGAAGCGCAATTTGTCGAGTTTGGTAACGCCTTCTACAATTTCGTTTACAGTAGAGCCAAACTCATCTTCTAGCATCTTGCTAGTAATAAAAGTGTCTTCAACTACATCATGAAGCAGGGCTGCCTGTACAGATTCAACATCAAGATGCATCTGAGCGATGACAGTAGCTACAGCGATAGGATGGATGATATAAGGTTCGCCTGAAGCTCTTTTTTGCTCACGGTGAGCTACATCAGCAACGTAGAAAGTTCTGTCAATTAAGGCAATTGCTTTTTCAGGAAGGTATGAGCAGAGCAAAGCTCTTAAATGCTCATAATAAGAAAAGTTAGGAGAGGAAAGAGCCTGATCTAATGGCGATATACCTTCACATTTGGGAATAGTACGTGTTTCCTCTCCCATATTGAGATCTCCTAGTTGAACATCTCAACGCCGTCGATAGGAGCAAACTCGTTATCAGCAGGATGTACTGATGAATCTCTTAAGTGCTCTTTGCGGTCTTGCTTATCTAAGAATTCTTTAGTGATAAGTCCTTCTTCAATCTCACGTAAAGCGATAACTGTTGGCTTATCCTTTTCTTCTTCTACAAGAGGATTGCTGCCAGATGCAATCTGACGAGCGCGACGAGCTGCAAGTAAAACTAAGTCAAAACGATTGCCAACTTTTGCAACTGCATCTTCAACGGTAACTCTAGCCATTTATACGTACCTTCATTTAACTAAGGTTTTTATTTATCTAGGTCTTAACTTAATTCTAACACCTAGAACGAAAAAAACTATTGTTTATTACAAAACAAATCATTATGCCTTTTTTAAGTCAAAAAATTGCACCTCAAACGCAATGTTTGAGTTGTTATGACTCAAATCGTGAAAAAAAGGCAGGTCTGTTTTGAGTAAGACACAAAACTCACGCCATTATACACGAATTTTAAGCATTCTACGGACAAAATATTAATCTTTTGTCCTGATTAATACTGAAATTTATACAGTATTTTATAGACCAAATTTCTCTGTAATGTAGTGTTTTTGTTTGTCCATCTTCTGACGGTTTGAAAGAATGATTGAGCGCATATTTAAAAGGCTTTCATCAAAATCGTCATTTACAATTACGTAATCATACTCATTGTAATGAGAGATCTCGCTTAGAGCTTTGCTCATTCTCTTTTCAATAACTTCAGGAGCATCAGTTGCTCTAGTTACTAGACGGCGGTTTAACTCTTCTAATGAAGGAGGAACAATAAAGATGCCTTTTGCATCAGGAGTTTGCTGTCTAATCTGACGAGCGCCCTGCCAATCGATATCTAAAAGAACATCTTTGCCTTCATTAAGCCACTGCTCTACGATTTCGCGAGAAGTACCATAATAGTGATCAAATACATGTGCATATTCATAGAAAGCATTTCTTTCAATGAGCTTTTCGAATTCTTCATTAGAGATGAAGTGATAGCTTACATGATCGATTTCACCAGGTCTTGGATCTCTAGTAGTGTGAGAAACAGATAGTCTTAATTTGTCATCTAAATTAAAACGCTTTAAAAGAGCATCAATTAAAGATGATTTTCCAGCTCCGGATGGAGCTGATACGATAAACAAAGTTCCTTTACTCATTTTTAGTTATTTTCGTCGTCAGTGTGGAATAGGGTAAACCAGTTCTTTAATACGTTACGAACTTCGTCTACACCAATTTTTTTGAGAGCTGAAAAAGCAATAATTGTGAAGTTTCCGCCAAACTCACTTAGCTGAGTTCTAACTTCACCTACCATTTCTTTTCTCTTATTAACACCAAATTTATCAGCTTTGGTTAATAGGATTAGACATGGCAGATTTGCTGCAATAGACCAATCAATAATCATTCTGTCATGGTCACGAAGAGGAGTTCTGATATCCATGGTAACAACTAAGCCACATAGGCATTTACGTTGCTGTAGATAATCAGTCATTGCTTTTTGCCATTGACGTTTCATGTTCTCAGGTACTTGAGCATAACCATAACCTGGTAAGTCAACAATGAACTTTCCATCTTCAACTTTAAAAAGATTGATAAGTCTGGTTCTACCTGGAGTGCGACTGGTTTTTGCTAAGTTTTTCTGATCGCAAATGGCATTTATGGATGATGATTTTCCTGAATTAGAACGACCAATAATAGCAATCTCAGCGCCCATATCCTCAGGAAGTTTGGAGATATCAGGGGCGCTGGTTACAAATTTGGTTTTTCTAAAATCTAGGACATTCTTTTTGATAATGTCGGTCATTTAATTTTCTTGGGTATACTGCTCTAGAATATCATCAGGTGATAATGTACTGTGACTCTCAAAATCACGTAGAGCTGTAAAACTAGTATCGTCCATTGCTAACTCAACATAGAATACATTGCCACCTTCTGTGTGGAATGTAACTTTACCATATTTAGGGTTATCTAGGTTAACTGAAATACTAATTTGAACTTCTCTTGGCAGTACTAACATCTTTGGCTGTGACTGATCGATGCGAATGTGTAATTCTTCGCTGATCTGGCGGGTGAAGTTACCAATGATCTGGTTCATCAGCTCACCTAAAGTATTACTTACCTCATCTTGAGTGTAGTTCTTTGCCATTTCACACTCAGGAATGCCCATGTTTCTTAGATATGAAGTGTAAAGTTCCATAGCTGTTTCTTTAGGAAAGTTAATTACAACCATTCCAGAGAAAGAACCTGTGAACATTACAAAGGTTCCGATATCAGGTGTTAATAGGGTCTTAGTAATCTTTTGTACTAGTGGAGCGTATCTAGTTTCCTGTGAGGTTGCAGATGTAATGACACTTGCAACACTCTGGCATAAGGTCATAATGATGTCGCTGCTGTCTACTTTTTTTGAATTGTTTTCAATCTCTGTCATAAGTCCTCCGAAATACTCTTTTAAATAAGGATAGGCTAAACGCAGATTTTTTTGTGTGAGTTTATCTGATAATTTGAAATTGGTGACAAAAAAAGCGTTAAATTTATGAACTTAACGCTTTTCTCTAGAATGCAATTTACTTGAACTAGATTAGTTCAGGTTTAATTCTTTAATCTTTCTGGTAAGAGTATTACGTCCCCAACCTAAAAGTTTTGCTGATTCCTGTTTGTGGTTGCCAGTAAAGGTTAAGGTTGCCTCTAACATTACCTTTTCAAACTCAGGTACAGCTTCAGCTAAGATGTCATGTTCACCAGATTTTAACTTACCATCAACCCAGGTTCTTAATAGATCCTGCCATGACGCATTCTCCTTATTAGCAGCAACAGGACTTACAGCCTTGTTCTGAGGAGTATTTGAATGTAAGAATTCTGATGGCAGATCAACTAATTGAATATCTCTACCAGTTACCATGATAGTTAAATACTTACATAGATTCTTTAACTGTCTTACATTGCCAGGCCAAGGAAGTCTACATAAGAAAACTAATACCTCAGAGGTTAATTTCTTAGGTTCAGTGTGGCTGTCAGCAGCGCTTTGAGCTAAGAAATGCTTTGCAAGCATAGGAATATCATTATTTCTATCTCTTAAAGGAGGGATATTGATGTTAATGATATTTAATCTGTAGTACAGATCAGAGTTAAAGGTACCATTATTAATCTTCTCCTCAAGATTATGAGAAGTTGAAGCAATAATACGCACATTTGCATGCATAGGCTCGGTGCTTCCGATAGGTGAGTATTCCTGCTTTTGGATTAACTGTAACAGTCTGTTTTGGCAGTCCATTGGCATATCACTGATTTCGTTGATAAATAAGGTGCCGCCGTCAGCTTTCATAATAGCGCTCTGACTTAGATCCTTACTGATATCACCGAACAGTTCATACTTAACCATTTCCTGTGGAATAGATGTCATATTCAAAGATACGAACTTAAAGCCTTTTCTTTCGCCATGATTATGCAAAGCCTTAGCTACCTGACCACGACCTGTACCTACTTCACCATGAATTAGAACTGGAAGATCTGTCTTTGATACACGACCGATGAACTTGAAAACTTCCTGCATAGCAGGTGATTTACCGATGATTTCAGCTTCTTCTGTCTGCTCGGTTACAGGAGCTACTTCATTCTTAGCCTTTTGATTTAGCATCTGTAGCATGTTTACTCTATGTACAGCGGCTCTTCTGATTACGCTGATTGCCTGCTCAATATCAAATGGCTTTGGTAAGTATTCAAAAGAACCTTCTTCATAAGCATCGATAGCTGCAGTTAAATCTGAGTGAGCAGTCATGATGATGAAAGGAATGTTCTCGTCGATTTCGTGAACAGCTTTAATCAGCTCTAAACCATCAATACCAGGCATTCTGATATCAGAAACAATCACGTCAGGAGTTTCATGTTTGATAGCTTCAAGGGCAGCTTCACCATTTTCAAATAAACGGTGGGTAATGCTGTTGGCATCTAAAGCTTTATCAAAGACAAAGCGTATGCTGGCATCATCATCGATAACCCATATCATAGGATTCATAAACAATCTCCTCAGATTCTGCTCTTTAAAGGCAGGATAATCTTAAATACAGTTTGATGAGCATCACTCAAACATTCGATGGTTCCGTGGTGGCGCTCAATAATATTCAGTGCAATAGATAACCCCAGTCCATTACCATTGGTTTTGGTTGTTACCATTGGGAAGAATACGGTCTGTTTTATCTGCTCAGGTATTTCAGGTCCATTGTTTGAAATGGAGATGATCACTGCTGTTGGGTATTTCTTATCTCTTACTATGGTTCTGATACTTGCTCTGGTTTTTACCTGGATCCAAGGATCTTTAGTGTCAGATTCTTTTAAAGCCTGAACCGCGTTGTTCACAATGTTCAGTAAAACCTGCTCAACAGAGTCCACATCAAGACTTAATTCAGGCAAGCTAGGATCATAATCTCGCTTTATCTCAATACCTTTACTCTCATCTTGCATTGAAACTAGTGAAAGTACCTTTTCAATCAGGTAGTGGATATTTTCTTTTACTAAAGGATTAGGCTTTTGAGGTCCCAATAAGTTGTTAACTAAAACCTTTAGTCTGTCAGTCTGCTCAATAATAACTTTGGTGTAGTCTTTAATGCCTGCTACTTTACCAAAGGTCATTTCAATTAACTGAGCTGCACCTCTAATACCACCTAATGGATTTTTAATTTCATGAGCTAAACTTCTGATTAAATCGCGTGCAGCTGTATATTGATAGTTCTGCTGCATCTGATTTATCAATTTGTCTTGATGAGAAATAGTGTGCAGCTCAATCAAAAGACCGTTAAATTTAGGTGTTGAATAGTTGAAAACAGCCATGTCGGTCTTGGTTGAAACACCAGGCAGAGGAGAAATCATAATTCCTGCAGCAGAAATGCCTTGGAATGAATCAGAAAAATTAGTTTCCTTAATGGTCTGAATTAAAGATGTCTCATTTGGATCAATAAAATCAATAAACTTTGATGACTTTAATTTTGTACGCGAAACACCGCACAACTGTTCAGCAGCTGTGTTAGCGTAATGAATATTAAAATCCTTATCAGTGATTAAGACTGCAGTAGCCAAACTTTCTAGGACGTTAGCTTTTTGCTTATCTTCCATCGTAATTTCTCAATAGCCTATTTTTGTGCATGATCTATTTTGAACTATTTTGTGTTTATTTTATAATATAGCACAAAAATAGTGCAATATAAAAAACGAATAATTTAAGAAATAAGTATTGAAAAATGGCTTGTGTATCTTGAATTGGTGAATGAATATAAAAAAAGCCTGTGTAAATAAATTACACAGGCTTTTTTATAAAGATCAATTATAGTGCTTTATTCTTCAGCTTTTTTACCACCTGCTGCACGGAAAGCGCGCACACGATCCAATTCAGACAGGTTCTTCTTACGGATACGTAAGCTTACTGGGGTAACCTCTACTAACTCATCTTCGTTGATGAATTCTAGAGACTGCTCTAAAGACATATGAACAGCAGGAGTTAAGATGATGTTATCATCAGAACCTGCAGCACGAACGTTAGTTAACTTCTTGGTCTTTAATGGGTTAACAGTTAAGTCGTTTGAACGAACGTGTAAACCGATAACCTCGCCTTCGTAAACTTCTTCACCAGGCTCAACAAATAATCTGCCACGCTCCTGTAAGAACCATAATGCGTAAGGAACAGTCTTACCTGTATCGTTAGAGATAAGAACACCGTTCTGTCTCTCACCGATGGTGCCACCTACGTACTCATCGTAGCTATCGAAAGTGTGGTACATCAGACCGGTACCTGAGGTTAAGGTCATATATAATGACTGGAAACCAATTAAGCCACGAGCAGGGATTCTATAGTCTAATCTTACACGACCCTTTCCATCAGGAACCATGTTCTTTAACTCACCCTTACGCAGACCTAACTCTTCCATTACAGGACCTTGGTTGTCCTCATGTAAATCTAGAGTTAATACCTCATATGGCTCTAAGGTCTTGCCACCTTCTTTATGAAGAATAACTTCAGGACGTGAAACAGCTAACTCGTAACCTTCACGACGCATTTCTTCGATAAGAACTGATAAGTGTAATTCACCACGACCTGATACCTTGAAACGATCAGTATCTTCAGTTCTCTCAACACGTAAAGCTACGTTGTGAACTAATTCTTCACGTAATCTTTCTTCGATGTTTCTTGAAGTAATGAACTTACCTTCTCTACCTGCAAATGGAGAGGTGTTTACACAGAAGTTCATAGAAACTGTAGGCTCATCAACTGATAAGGCAGGTAATGCTTCAACCTTTGATGGATCACAGATAGTATCTGAAATCTTTAACTCACCTAAACCGGTAACAGCAATAATGTCGCCAGCTTCAGCACAATCTACAGGTGCTCTTCTCAGACCTAAGTAACCTAAAACCTGACCAATCTTACCAGTTCTGGTTTTGCCTTCACGATCAATGATAGTTACAGGTGAGTTTGCCTTTGCGATACCGCGCTTTACACGACCAACACCGATAACACCAACGTATGAAGTGAAATCTAATGATGAAATCTGCATCTGGAATGGACCATCAAGATCAGCCTCTGGAGGGCTTACCTTGTCAACGATAGTCTGGAATAAAGGCTCCATGGTATCGCCGTGTGATGCTAAATCTAGAGTTGCCCAGCCCTGGAATGCAGATGCATATACAACTGGGAAGTCTAACTGCTCATCAGTTGCACCTAAGTTGTCGAACAGATCGAATACCTGATCGATAACCCAATCTGGTCTTGCACCTTCTCTATCGCACTTGTTAATAACAACGATTGGCTTTAAACCAGCTGCGAATGCTTTTTGTGTAACAAATCGAGTCTGTGGCATAGGACCGTCAACTGCATCTACAAGCAGAAGAACAGAATCTACCATAGACATAACACGTTCTACCTCACCACCGAAGTCAGCGTGGCCTGGGGTATCAACAATGTTAATTCTGTATCCGTTCCAATTGATAGCTGTGTTCTTTGAAAGAATAGTAATACCGCGCTCTTTTTCGATATCATTTGAGTCCATGACACGTTCCTGACCGATTTCGTTACGGTCTAGAGTGCCAGACTGGCGGAGTAACTTGTCTACTAAGGTTGTTTTACCGTGGTCAACATGCGCAATAATAGCAATGTTGCGGATTTTCTGAACATCCATTTTATAACCCTGTGATGATAAACTCAGACATTGAGTATAGATTTAAAAATAGCTGCGCTATTTTATCCTATTTTTGAGCTATCTAACATTTTTTGAATAAAAAGAATTTAAAAAGTTTCATTTTTAAGCGTTTTGATTTAGTGCGCTAAATCATCAAATTTGAAATTGTTTGCAGTGTTTTTTCGAACTATCTGATGATTTTTCAGTCAAATTAAACAATTATTTGTCGATGAAAGTCACTTATTGGCAAACGGCAACACAAGAAAGTCTAAAAATAGATATAATGCTCATAATAAGAGCTATAAGGTAAGAAACAAGTGAAAGAACTGTATAAATATTTTTTAAATCGAGTAAAAAGAGATTCTATTGGACTTGAGGCATCGGCACTATCATTTACCTCAATTCTTGCGCTAATTCCTGCAATTAGTGTGATTTTCTATTTCTTTGCAGTTTTCCCTTCATTTGAGCAATTTAGAGAATCTTTAAAAAACTTTGCTAAAGCTAACTTTATGCCAGTGTTTGCTGACAATTTAGGTAACTATGTTGGCACCTTCGTCGAGCATGCAGGAAAGTTAACCGCAACAAGTACTGTAGTGTTCTTTATCATTTCTTTACTCTTGGTTAGATCAATTGATCAGTGCCTGAACAGAATTTGGCGTGGTGGCAGAAGAAAATTAGGTACCATGATTGCTATTTATTGGACATTACTTACCTTAGGTCCAATTGCTTTAGGTATCGTAATTTGGATCTTCACTAAAGTTATGGGCTTTGCAATTAGCTCTAACTCAACAGTGGGTCTGCCTTTAATGATTGCTTACTTTGTATTCCCAATTATCATTGAGTGTGGCGTACTAACTGCAGTCTATGTGATTGTTCCTAGAGTAAGAGTTAAAGTACAGGATGCTTTATTAGGGGCAGTATTTGTGACTGTAGCTTTTGAGGTTTCAAAAAAGATCTTCAGTGTTTTCGTTTTAAACTTCTCAAACTATGAAGCAATCTATGGTGCTATCGCTGTAATTCCAGTACTCTTTGTCTGGATTTATATTAACTGGTGGATTGTGCTTTTAGGTGCAGAGTTTACTGCAACTTTAGGTGTGGTACGTTCTGGCTTATCTGATGAAGTTCCTAGCTTTATGGTTTATCTTGCTAATGTAACCGGTTCTACCTTAGGTTCTGATGACATCATCAACAGCAAAAAGAAGAAACCATCAATCAGCATTAAGATTTCTTCAAAACCATAATTATTAGCTCTAGTCAAAAGAGCTACATTAGAGTTTTCTTTTACAGGTCCTGAGATGATTTTTCTAAAGCTTCAGGACCTTTTTGATCCTTATCTTTATTCAATTCACTTGCAGCATCTGTCATCTCTTTTGCTTTATTCTCATCTATTACGTCTTCATTGATACCAGGTCTGATTTCTCCTCTTGAGAGGGCTGTAATGAAGATGTTTTTATCGTTTGTATCTTCCTTTGTAAGACCTTTGATAGTGATATTAGAAATACTATCTTTTGGTAAAGAAACAAAGGTACCGCGAGCAGAGACGTCCTTTGTTTTAAGGTCTAGCTTTGCGTTAAAAGTAAGGTGAGAAGTTGTAAGATCGCCTGATCCTTTTAATTTTAAGAAATTATCCTGAGGGAAGATATTAAGACTTAGCTTATATAAACCTAAGTCTCCATCTTTAATGGCATCTAAGAATTGAGTGAAGTTTAAAGCATAGTTTTTCTTTAAACCGCCATTTACAAGATCTAAACCAAATTGTGATACTAACAAGGAATCACTTGTAAGTTTGATATTGCCTGAGTAAAGCTCTGCTACTTTATCCTGACTATTGTCGGTATCTTTAATCTCAGCATTGTTATTGTTAGAGCTACTGTTATCTGCTGTCTTATTATCTGAACTTTGTGATTTATCGTTTGAAGCTGATGCTTTTGTATCATCAGATTTATTGGCCTTATCAGCAGTATCTTCGTTTTTTACGATCTCACCTTCTAGGTTAATTACACCGCTTAAGAGATGATCTGTGAGATTTGAATTCAATTCAGAGATATCAAATTTTGGAGCAAAGATCTTAAATCTAGATAATTCCAATTCTTTGTCAGCATCGATTTCAAAAGCAAGTTCACTCTTTTTAAAGAGCATCTTTCCGACATTAAATGCATAGCCTTTATCTGTAAGGTCTAACTTAGAGTCAAATTGCTTAATGAAAAGATCAGAGTAATAAGCACTATCAAAGCTAAAGGTAATGTAACTTGTAGAGCTATCCTCGTCGTTGTCAGCACTACTACTTAAAATACTGTTTAAAGGGGATAGTCTCTTTAAAAGAGGATAGTTGTCATCATCTTCTTTTGAAACTGCTGTATCGTCAGCAGACTGGTTATTGGTTGTTGCTTTGTCTTTTGTTTGTGCAACTTCTTTTACATCAAGTTTTACATCAAAGTTATTCTGGTCGAGTGTGTTATTGATGTTCTCTTCTTTAGCTTTGTTGTTAAAAGAGATGTTGTTAGCTTCTAGCTTTACACTCTTTATAGATAGAGGCAGAGTATTGATGAAAGACACAAACTCGGTTCCATCAATGTTTAATTTTTCTACATTGAGATTGCTGTTGAGCAGAATATTGCGGACGAAAGCATATTGTTCTTTGGTGGTCTCAAATTTGCCTTCTTTTAATGACAAATTATGAATAGTAAGTAATGGTTCATTCTCATTTTGATAGTCATATTTGCCATCAAAAGAGTAAGAACCATCAAAGACAGTACCGTCAGCTTTCATGCTGATAGAGTTGTCGGTAATGCTAGCCTCAATATCAGAATTTTCAGCTGTAACCTGAATACTAGGTTTTGAAATTTCACCTGAACTGCCTTTAAAGGTAAAGTTAATGCTGCCATCTTTGACTAAAAGATCACTTAGAGCTCCTCTTATTTGTCCAAATAAAAGATCCTGTTTAGGCAACGCTAAAACACAGTCATAAACAGATGCCTCAGGAGCATAGATATTGTATTTTTTAGATAAGAGTTTGTAGTCTTTAAAAATAATCTTATTAAGATTGAGTCTTGAGAAATTTAAAGCTTCTGTCTTTCTATCAACAGTAAGATCAGCTAATAATGTTCCACCAAAAATCTGTAGTGACAGATCTTTTATAACAACCTTTTCTGGTAATACGCTGATATTAGCCTGTAGATTCTTTACAGGTTGCTCATCTAGTACGCCTTCACTTGCTTTTACATCAGCAACTTTAAAAGAGAACTTGCCGTCATTAGCTAGATAAGCATCAACAGCTGATAATGAACCTTTGTTTAAACTAAGTTTATACAGATTGATAGGTGTATCTACAAGATCTAACTTGCTGATATGAATGTCTTTGAATTTGAACTTTTCTTGTTTTAAGGTTTGTATATCTTTGTCGTCAGCCTTTATACCTTTTGCGTAAAAGTACTTAATCTCAAATGTGTTTGATTTTAAAAGACTTGGCAGATCGTATTCCATATAGATTTCATCTATATTGGATTTACCAATCTTAATGTCATGAAGTTTGATTACGTTTGGATATAAAGCAGAGAATTCTACTTTTTGGCAATTGATTTCAAAGCTAGTTCTGCTCGATAAGAATTTAATTAATGGAGCTTTGATATTCTGACCATTGAAATAGAGAATAGCTCCCCACACGGCAATAGCAACGGCTACAATCACAAGAAGAATTGCTTTAATGATTTTTGAAAGTTTAGACTTCTTATTTTTGATTTTTACATTTGCTATAAAAGCCATGTTCAGCCTCAACGGATACTGTATGTAGGATACCAGCGTCTGATTAGAGATTTACAGATGTCTATGTCAGAATTCATAAGTTTAATTGCAGCTTCTCTTGCTGGACTTATGAGCTCATAATCCCTATTTACATCAACGACTTTGAATAGATCAAATCCTTTTTGTTTTTCACCTAGAACTTCACCTGGTCCTCTTAATTTTAGATCTTCAGATGCAATCTTAAAGCCGTCATTTGTACTCTTCATAATAGCAAGACGTTGCATAGCAATGTCGTGATCAATTTCATTATTCTTTTTATAAACAAGTATACAGTATGACTCTTTAGAGCCTCTTCCTACACGACCTCTTAACTGATGTAACTGAGCCAAACCTAGTTTATCAGCGCCTTCGATGATAATAATTGAAGCATTAGGAACATCCACACCAACTTCTACAATGGTTGTGGCAACTAAAATGTTGTACTTTCCTTCTAAAAAGCCTTTCATGACTTTATTCTTGTCATTAACAGCCATTTGTCCATGAAGGAGTCCTATCTTGAGTTCTGGTAATTCCTTTTTTAAACGTTTATAAGCTTCATTTACAGAGGCGTTTTCATCCTCATCAGCTTCAATATTAGGGCAGATCCAATAAGCTTGTGTGCCTTCTTTGCAGACAACAGAGAGTCTCTTGATGATCGTGTCTTTCTTTTCATCAGACATCACTGCTGTAACAATAGGTTTTCTACCTTTTGGCAACTCATCTAACTTTGATACATCAAGATCAGAGAATAAAGCTAACTGTAAAGTTCTTGGAATAGGGGTAGCTGTCATCACCAACTGATGCATGGTGATTTTCTCAGGAGCCTTGTGTAACAGGGCAATTCTTTGATCAATACCAAAACGGTGTTGCTCATCAATAATTGCTAAAACCAGTGATTTATAGATAATCTCTGGCTGGAAGACACTGTGAGTACCCACAATGACATTAGCTACACCTGACTTGATGTCATCAACGATTTTGTCTCTTTTACTTCCTTTTACAGATGAAGTTAAAAGAACGGTGTTTACATCAAAAGGCTCAAGTAGGTCTTTTATCTTATTGTAATGTTGCTGAGCTAACAGTTCTGTTGGAGCTAAAATTACGCATTGGTGGCCAGCTTTTGATACCTGAAGGGCAGCAAATACTGCAACCATGGTTTTACCTGAACCTACATCACCGTGCAGTAAACGCAACATCGGCTTGTCTTTTTCTAAATCAGCACTTACCTCTTCAATAGAACGTAACTGAGCATTTGTAAGAGAAAAAGGCAGAGCTTTTATAAATTGCTGTTTTAACTCCTTGTCATCAGGTATTAATTGAGCTTTATTGGCGCTATTCTTTCTTTTTAAGAATAACAAGGTTAATTGATAAGCAATGAGCTCCTCATAACATAGTCTTCTAAACGGAGCTGATTTTTCTAAAATAAACTTGTCTTTAGGATCTTCTAATGGGAAAGGTCGGTGTGACAGTTCAATTGCCTGACTTATGGTCAAGTTAAATGGATTTAACTCCTGAGGTAAGATCTCAGGTAAGGCCATAACTTTTAAAGAATCTAAAACACCAAAGATAACTTTTCTAATAGATGCTTGAGGTACCTTTTCTACAGCATGATAGACAGGTGTAAGTCTGTCTGAAGGTAAAAAAGGCTCATCATCGCTGATAAAGGTTACAGTAGGCTGAGCCATTACTCTAGCTCCGCTGTAATTGCTAAGTTTCACTGCACCAAAAGCAAGGACTCGTCTGCCTTGTACATAGTTTCTCATCTGATTAGGGTAGAGATTGAAGAAGGTAGCTTCAATTTTTCCTGTGTCATCTTGGAGAATGACTTTTAATAACCTAACTCTGGAATTTAAAACATTATGGACAGCTGCAATATGAGCATCAATGAGGAAAAAGTTTCCGTCAGGGAAGATATCTTTGATCTTGGTGATCTTAGTTTTATCTAGATATTTAAAAGGAAAATCAAAAAGGAGGTCAAAAAGAGTTTTGATCCCCTTATTGTTAAAACTTTTTATATAAGAAGGCCCTAGTCCTTTTAAGGTAGCTATATCAGTACAAGAATATCTTGAGTCATCTTCTAGGGCCATAAGACATACCTTTTTTTAAAGATACTAATTCACTATCTATTTATTCACTATCTTTCTATAGTAGCGCTATAGCAAGCAATTGCTATAAAAGCTGTTTAATGAAGATAGAGGCTCTTAGTCTCTTTACTTTCTTTAGGAGTTTTTGAACTTCTTCTGGATAGCTTTCAAAACTATCTAAGTCGTTGACACTGCTAATTTGCTTAGTGTGACGAAGCAGGTATTGCTGCTCGTGAGCGAACTTTTCCTGTAACTGATGGTAAGGATCAGAAATAATCAAACCATTCTCAAGATCAAGACTCCAAGCTCTTGGGTTTAAGTTATTTCCTGTAAGCAGAGCAAAGTTGCTATCTACAAACATGCCTTTTACGTGATAGGTGTTGTTACCATCTTTCCATAACATGATCTTAAGAAGACCAGAGTCGATGAATTTCTGATTCTTAGTAATAAAATCTTTTAAATTCTGCTCATAGATATATGGAACGGCTCCAACAGGTGAGAAGTTCTCGCCCTCTCTAATATAGAAGTCATTTGCAACTTTATCACCAACAACTAAAGTTACAGAAACATCTCTGTTTAAGGCATCTTCAATAGCTGTAGATACATCTTTAGGTGGATTAAAGTAAGGTGTGCAGATAAAGAGTTTCTCTCTTGCTGCACCTAATAACCACATAATGGTTCTATTTAACTGGTTACCTTTCTTTCCTAAACCTGCAATAGGGGTTACGCCTACTTGATAATTGCAGATCTTGTCGTTTTTAACACTGTATTGAACCTGTGTTAAGTGACGTCTTAACTCGCGAATTTCATCTCTCATCTCTTTGGCTGGTTTTACAACACCTTGAGAAAAGTCTTGAACTGCAAAGTTAGGATGGAATGCATTAGTTGCAAAAGCACACATGGTGTTAGCAAGTTCTTCAGAATGGATCTCATGGTATCTATCAAGACGGTAACGACCGTTATAGCCCATATAAACGTCGTTGATACTTGCTCCAGAGTAAAGAACAGTATTATCAAAGACGAATCCCTTTAAGTGCATAACACCAAAGATCTCTCTTCTCTTTACAGGAACACCGTAAATAGCAGGAGGATTTTCGCTGGTTTTTGCCATCTTATAGTAAAGTTCTGAGTTTCCTAAAGAAGGACCTTTACCAATTAAACCTCTTTGAGCGCGATGGAAATCTACATAAACTCTAATATAGAGCTTTGGATTCTTTTCTTTTGCATCATACAGAGCCTGTAGAACTTGTCTTCCGATCTCATCATCCTGTAAGTATAAAGCAGTGATTAAGATCCTCTCTTTAGCACTGGCAATCAGCTCTAGAATTCTATTAAAGCAACGATGAGGTGTTTCTAAGATGTTGTATGAAGCAACATCCACAGGAATGGTTGGCAACTGCTGTAATCTGGTCTGACAGTAAATAGCACCAGGTAAACTCTTTTTAAAGAAAAACATTATCCGTCAACTCCATTAAATAGCGGCAGTGGCCTTATTAAGCCATGTGATCTCATCTTCGGTTAAAGATGTAGCTGCATTGGTAATTACATTATTTACGTTCTGATGGTAATTGTTAAGCCATTCTATTTCTTTTTGTGATAAAAGCTCTTTATCAATGAATCTCTTATCAAATGGAACAAGAGTTAAAGGTGAAAAACATAACATATGCTGCATTCCCGGTAGAGTACACTGCATTACGACTAATAAGTTCTCAAGTCTAATACCGTACTCACCTTCTTTGTAGTAACCTGGCTCATCAGATAAAACCATACCAGGTACTAAAGGTACAGTAGATCTTCTAGAAGAAATGGTTTGAGGTCCTTCATGTACTGAAAGTACGTGACCTACACCATGACCTGTACCATGAGCAAAATCAAAACCACAATCCCATAAAGGACGTCTTGCAATCGCATCAATCTGAAGACCAGAGGTCCCTTTAGGGAAAATAAGAGTAGCTAAAGCAATATGAGATTTCAGTACTAAGGTGTACATTCTCTTAATTTCATCTGTAAGGTGAGGTCCTACAAGAATTGTTCTTGTAATGTCAGTAGTACCTTCGATGAAATGAGCTCCACTATCAATCAGATATAAGCAGTCTTTTCCTAGAGCTCTAGGTGTTGCTTCATTTTCATGATTGTAGTGACACATAGCAGCATTAGGACCTAATGCTGAAATGGTTGCAAATGAAGGCTCAATAAAGCCAGCCTCTACTTTTCTAAAGCTCAGAGCGCGGGCTGCTAATTCAGCCTCATCAACACCTTCTACTCTTCTAAAGAAAGCTTCATCGCTATCAGTTGGTTTATCTAATGCGGTTAAATTGTCTAACCAAGAGAGGAAACGACACATTGCAATACCATCTTTGATGTGAGCTTTGTATTCACCAGCTACCTCAATATGGTTTTTGCAAGCTTTAGGCATTTGGCATAAGCCTAAGCCTTCTGAAACTTTAGCTCCACCAGAGTAGAGCTTTGTCATCACATGAGCATTAGTAGTCTCAGGATCAACATAAACAGTACATGATGATGAGCATAATCTGTCTAATACATCATCAAAAGCTTCTTCAGGGAAGATATCAATGTGACCGATGTGCTCTTGCAACTGATCCTGTAAATTCTCATCTTTAAAGTGATTTGGATTGATGTACCACTCTAAGGCTTCATTTGAGTAGGCTACCATTTTGCAATTGATTACAGGCAGGTAAGCTCTATCTCTTCCTCTGATGTTCAGTAACCAGCAGATACTCTCAGGATCGCAGATTACGGTGGCATCTAAATCTTTCTCTCTTAAAGTTTGAGCGATAAGCTGTCTTTTTTGAGGACTTGGGCAACCATTGTACTCATCAGGGAAAATTGAAATCTCAGATACAACAGGTTCTGGTTTATCTGTCCAAATCTTATCAACTAAGTTGCTCTCAGTTGCAACTAGGTTGATGTTGTTCATGCTAAGCTCATTTTTAATAGCTAAATACTCTTTATAGCTAACACAGTTGATATCAATACCAACTGTTGAGTTCTTAGGCATTACATTAGAAATCCATTTAGCAGGTTTTACTTTGGCTAAATCAAAGTCCTGAAAGATATCACTATCAATCTGTTCTTTTACTTGAACAACATATCTTCCATCAACGAAAACGGCACAGTCTCTTTCAACTGTGGTGCCATTTTCTGAGTTATCGTCGTTAAATTCGATGCTGTCAGTGTTAACTTTTAAGCCATCACGGGTAATAACAGCATAGCCTGCACTTCCTGAGAATCCTGTAATGTACTTTAGTCTTTCTTCATCTGCGTTTAGTTCATAAGACAGGTATTCATCATCATGTGAAACAATAAGAGCATCAAGATCGTTTTGATCTAGTAATTCTCTTAATGAAGCAACTCTTTGCTCAAAAACACTGTTATTCTGATCTGACATAGTTTTCTCTATTTCTTAATGCCATAACATACGGTATTTAATGATTTTTATCATGCATGATCTTAGCACATACACCTATATCTATCAAAAAACGATGTGTTTTCAGTGTACAATCGTAGAAAAGTAAAAATTATTAACAGGAAAGAATAAAAATGTCAGAAATTAAAGATAATCCATTATTAAATTATAGTGGTCTACCTCCTTTCTCACAGGTAAAACCAGAGCATGTAAAAAGTGCAGTGCAAACCGCTATTGAAAGATGTAAAAAACAGATCATCGAATTATCTGAAAAATACAAAAATGAGCCTACCTGGGATAATGTAATTTCTCCTATTGAAGAAAATGAAGATCGCTTATCTAAGGTGTGGTCTGTTGTTTCTCATTTAAACTCTGTAAATAACACTCCTGAATTAAGAAAAGCTCATGATGAGTGTTTACCTGTTCTGTCTCAATTCTATTCATGGTTTGGTCAATATAAGCCTTATTTTGAAGTATTAAAGAAAATCCAAGCATCAGATGCTTTTGGAAGATTATCTCTGCCTCAGCAAAAAGCAATTAAGAATGCTATTCGAGACTTTAAATTAACCGGTGTTGATTTAAATGAAGCAGATCAGAAAGAATTTGCTCAAATTTCAGCAAAATTAAGTGAGTTAACCTCAAAGTTCTCAAACAACGTTCTAGATGCTACTCATGGTTATACCTTGCATGTAACTGAAAAAGATAAGTTAAAAGGTCTTCCTGAGAGTGCTTTAAAGCTAGCTAGTGCAGAGGCTTCTGAGCGTAAATTAGATGGTTATGTCTTTACTTTAGAGATGCCTTCTTATCTACCTTTTATGACTCATTGTGAAAACAGAGAGTTAAGAAAAGAGCTTTATGTAGCTTACAATACACGCTCATCAGAAATTGGTCCTAATGCAGGTAAATGGGATAACGCTAAGATAATGGAAGAGATCCTTTCATTACGTTACAAAGAAGCAAAGCTGTTAGGCTTTGAGTCTTATGCTCATTTATCACTAGCAACCAAGATGGCTGATACTCCAGAGACTGTAATTAGCTTCCTAGAAGATTTAGCTAAAAAGTCACATGCTCAGGGTGAAAAGGAAATTGCTACCTTACGTGAGTATGCTAAAAAGAATGGAGTTGATGACTTACAGCCTTGGGATATAGCTTTTTATTCAGAGAAACTTCGTCAGGAGAAGTATTCATATTCAGAAGAAGAGTTACGCCCATACTTCCCTGAGAATAAAGTAATCGAAGGTATGTTTGAGTGTGCTCACCGCTTATATGGAATTACTCTAAAGAAGCGCTTGGGTGTAGACGTTTGGAATGAAAACGTAAAGTGCTTTGATGTATATGAGGATAAATATGGTTCAAAGATTGGTTCTATATTTATGGACTTGTATGCTCGCCCTGGTAAGAATGGTGGCGCATGGATGGATGAGTGCTTAACTCGTCGTTATCGTGATGATGGTACTTTGCAGTTACCAGTAGCCTACCTAGTATGTAACTTTACACGCCCTGTTAATGGCAATATCTCAGAGTTAACTCATGATGAGGTGGTAACCATTTTCCACGAGTTTGGTCATTCACTAAATCAGCTTTTAACCAAGATTGATATTGCTGATGTTTCTGGTATCAATGGTGTGCCTTGGGATGCTGTGGAGTTACCAAGCCAGTTCAATGAGAACTTTGCTTGGCAGGAAGAAGTTTTAAACTTCTTATCAAGCCATGTAAAGACAGGTAAGCCACTACCTAAAGATAAGTTAGACGCAGTTCTTGCAGCTAAGAACTTTGAATCAGCTATGTCAATGTTGCGTCAGATTGAGTTTGCTCTGTTCGACTTTAGAATTCATCTTGAATACGATCCTAATAAAGGTGGCAGAATCTTTGAAATTCTAAATGAAGTTAAAAAACAAGTTGCTGTTGTCCCTAACTTTAAGGACAGTCGCTTCCCTAATAACTTTACTCACATCTTCTCAGGTGGATATGCAGCAGGCTACTACAGCTACAAGTGGGCTGAAGTATTAGCAGCTGATGCTTTCTCTTTATTTGAAGAAAAGGGCATCTTTAACCGTGAAGTAGGTAAGAGCTTTGAAGAGTTAATCCTAGCTTGTGGCGGTGCTTCAGATCCATTAAAGAACTTTGAAGAGTTCAGAGGTAGAAAGCCTAGTGTTGATGCCCTGTTAAAGCAAAGTGGCATTGAGCAGTAATTAAAATAAGACACTAAGTAAAAGAGCAGCTAAAAGCTGCTCTTTATACAGATGGGTTGAATTAAATACTGAGAAGGTGAAATCCACCTTTGTTTTTATCTTCTTCTGTTGAAGTTGTTTCTATTTCTCTTAGAAGCTGCAGGATCAGGTAAAATCAATCCACCAAAAGGCTCACTAGGAGCACCTACAACAGATCTTGTTTCCTTGTTAACTTCAACGATTCTAACTTTAATAGGATCACCTAAACGTTTTACAAGGTTACCCTTTACATAAGCTTCACCAGTATCACCTGACAGGATCAGATCTTCTTTACTCTCAGAAATAAATGAGAATGGAACAAAGATCATTGCACCGTTTTCAGTTAGGATTACCTTTAAGCCACCTCTTGAAATATCAAAGATCTCACCGTTAAATACAGTCTTCTTTTCAATTTCAGGCTCTAAGAACTCAACATATAACCAATCTCTTACATCGCGCTCAGCCATTCTGTTGGTGCGGCGTGCATCGTTCATCTCTTTTAAAAGATCTTCATCTGGAAGAGTTGGTTTTAGAGTGTTGGCAATTAGAGATTTTAATAATCTGTGATTTACCATATCACCATATTTTCTGATAGGTGAGGTCCAGGTTGCATAGTTCTCAACACCTAAAGCATAGTGTGGACCTGGAGCAATGCTAATCTCAGAGTATTCTTGAAGCTTTCTAATTCTACTGTCTAGATAGTCATTGTTGTTATCAACAGCAAATCTTCTGATCTTGTTGTATTCTTCAATGGTATCTAATTTGTCTTCATCAAAAGGACATTTTTCTTTTTCAAGTAACTCTACGATATCCTTTTTCTTCTGCATATCAAAACCGCAGTGGATGTTAAAGATACCGCTATTGAGTTTCTCTGCTAAGAAGTCGCCAGCTGCTACGTTAGATACAATCATTGCTTCTTCAACAATCTGATTTGCAATACGTCTGTGGTTTACTTCAATATGATCTAAAGCGCCGTTATCTTTCAGAACGAACTCATAATCAGGTCTGTTCTTGAAGCTTGCAGCATGTGTTGAACGGTAGTGATCTCTTACCTTAGTAAACTCAACTAACAAAGAGAGAATAGGCTTAATTTCATCAGATGGAGTGAATTTAGCGTCTTTTACACCTTCTAAGTAATCAGAAATCTCGTTATAGATTAACTTACCGTGAGACTGGATCTTAGCTAACTTAAATACGGTCTTATCTTTTAATAACTCACCGTCTTTAGTAATAGTCATGATACCTACAAGTGCAGGTCTTGCCTCATCTGCTCTTAATGAGCACAGATTCTGAGAGAGAATTCTAGGTAACATAGGAATATCTCTTCCAGGTAAGTAAATTGAGAATGCTCTATGAGCTGCAAGTTCATTTAAAGGAGTGTTCTCTGCAATGTAACCTGTTGGATCTGCAATAGCTGTATAAAGCTTGTAATTGTCTCCATCTTTTTCAATATACAAAGCATCATCCATATCCTCGGTATGCTCTGAGTCGATAGTTACAAAAGGAATAGCAGACATATCTTCTCTTGGAAGATCATCCTCTAAGAACTTAAATTCAGCATCTTCTGGCTCTGATAAAGGTAAGTCATAGCGTCTTAAGCTTACAGACCAAGGAGCCTTTGGATCATTCTTCTTACAAATGAACTCATCTAGTGAAGCTCTAAAGAATTTCTTTTCTAAAGCATGAGAGGTTAGGTTACAGATAACCCAATCTCCATTTTCTAACTTCTGTGATTTGTCTTTGCGGTGATCATCAACCTGCATTCTAATATTGATGCTAGGATGATCTGGAATGATGTTTAATTTGCCACCAACATATAAAACCTTACCTACGAATCTCTTTAAGTAAGCTTCAATTAGTTTTTCAGGAACTGCGTGGCTCTTGCCGTTACCATCATCTTCGATAACTGCTCTGATTCTGTCTCCATTAACGATATTCTTCATATCATTTGGAGTGATGAAGTAAGATTCTCTATCAACTTCTAAGAATCCAAAACCTCTATCTGAGGCTTTTACAAAACCTTCTTTTTTTACTTTTTCTTTTTCAAATGTGTTCTTTAACTGACGTAAAGCTGGATCGTCAAATAACATGCTTATCTCCAAAATTATTTTTCACCGCAAATTATACAATGAGGAGGGGCTGTTTTCTGATTTTTGAGAAAAAACAGGATAAAAGAGCACTAGATCAATTAGAATATAGCAATGATTAAGTGATAACTAATAACCTGTATGAACAAAGAAAATAAAATCAATCCAAGATACATTTCGCTGTTTTATGCTCTAACTAATTGCGCTTTAGGCTGCGCTATTGGCTTTTACTACGGTGATGTTACTTTTAGAACCATAGTAGTTGCCATTTCTATTATCATTTGTGGCGGTGGCATTCAGTCTTTATGCAATTATTCTATTGATTATTCTCGAGCTTACAGAAAGCACCGCTTAGATAAGCAAAAAGGCTTTATGACTCCAATTATGATCGGAGAGATTTCTCTTACTCAATTAAGAAAGAGAATGGCTTTAGTTACACTTTTAATTGCTATCTTCGGAGCACTTTCTATCTACCTTGCTATAGGCTCAAATATTCAGCTTTTGTCATGGTTTATCTTTTTGTGTGCCTTATCTATTCTGTTAGCTCTTTTCTACACCACAAGTAGCATTTATCTGTACAAAGGCATTGGTGCGATTGCCATCTTTGTTATCTTTGGCATGATTTCAATTTTAGGTTCACAATTTATTATTGTGGCAGCATCTAGTGCTACTATCGACTTTTACCCAGATGCTTACCTTTTGGCAGTAAGTGCTGCAGCTAGTTCTTTAATTATTCTCTATGTAAGAAGCATTAGAACTAATGTCAGAGAAAAAGCTAAGACTTTAGGTCAAGTTATCAGTTATGAAATTTCTACAATCTACTTAATTGCTCTAGTAGGTGTAGATATCACATTTTCAGTATTAGCCTGTATCACTTCTCACAGAGCTTTAGAATCTCTGTTTATCATTGCAGGCTTCATTCCTATGATCTACTTTGTGTATACCATCTTAAGATATAAGAACAATTCAAACTTATTGAAAAAACGCTTTAATGAGTTGATGTTAAGCTGTTCTTTTAATAATCTAATTTGGATCAGTGTCTTAGTAGCAGACTTTTGGCTTTATTATTAAAAAGGCTCCTTTGTTTAGGGGAACCTTAAAAGAGATACAACATGTTAAAAGATTGGTTAAGTGAAATTCGTTTAAAATCATTGCTCCTAGCTCTGACTAACTGTGCTTTAGGCTGTGCTTTAGGTTATTACTACGGCAATGTTACTGCTTATACCCTGTTAACAGGTTTCTTAATTGTTGCAACAGGTGTGCTGTTACAAATTTTAAGTAATTTTGCTGATGACTATGGCGATGCCTGCAAAAGTGCTGACGGTCCGAATCGCTTAGGACCAATAAGAGCCGTAATGCTAGGTTCAATTTCACTTACAGCTTTAAGAAAATCAATGGCCACAGTGACATTACTAGCAACTATTTGTGGCACTCTAGCTCTGTTTATGGCTGTAGGAAACAACATCGAAGTTCTTTCCTGGTTTGTATTCTTAGGAGTAGCTGCAGTGTTAGCTGCTATCTTCTACACCATTGGTATGGCTTATGGATACAAAGGCTTTGGTGATATAGCTGTATTTATTTTCTTTGGCTTAGCAGCCGTTATCGGTTCACAGATTTTAGTATTAGGTGCAAGTGATCAAGGAGTTGATCTTTTCCCTGATTCTTTCTTATTAGGATTAGCTGCTGGTGCTCAGTCTGTAATGGTATTACATGTAGCTTCAATGAGAGATATTGTTGAAGACAGACTTTCAGGTAAGAAGACTATCGCCGCAAGATTAGGTCCTAAGATGTCTGCTGTATATTTAATCGTGATGTTTGCTTTCTCTGCATTAGCATCTTTGAGCGCCTGTTTCTTCTCTCATAAGTTCTGGGAGTGTTTTTTTGTACTGTTTGCTCTTTTACCATTAGCAGCTGCAACTTACAGAGCATCAGTTCATTGTGAGGATGGTAAGGCTGTAGCTAAAGAACGTAAGTACACCTTAATTGGTTGTGCTTTCCACAATATTGTGTGGATCATGCTCTTAACTTTAGACTACTGGTTCTACTATTAGTTATTATTTAAGCAGTTATTATTTAAGGTTCTGCAAATGCAGAACCTCATCTCAATTAGATATATCAACAGTCATCAAGATTGTAAGTTATCAGAAATTCCTTCCTTAAACCTTAGTCTTAAAGCATAGCTTGAGCGTTATCTTGCTCTTCTTCAAATTTAAGCTTATGCAATTTGTTGGTTTCTTTACAAATTTGTCGAAAGGCTTTGTTCCAAACTATCTCTTATAGAACATTCTGGTAAAGCAGATAAGTACAGGTAAGATCTCAAGACGACCTAAAATCATATCTGCGCTAAATAACAGACAGAGAGGATTTGAAACCTGACTGAAATTAGATGATGGATTTAAGGTAGTACCCATTGCAGGACCTACGTTAGATAAGCAAGATACAGTTGCTGTAATTGAGTCTCCTAAGTCTAGACCTAAAGAGCAAGCTACAATACTAGATAACATTGCAATAAAGATATAAGACACAAGATAAGTAATTACAGATGACAATGTTGCAGGATCAATTACCTTTCGATTAAATCTAGGTTCACTTACGATGTGTGGATGTAGAAGTTTCTGCAACTGTGTATTAAACATAGATAAGCAGATCTGAATTCTGAAAGTTTTAATACCACCTGAGGTAGAACCTGAACAGCCACCGATAGCCAGAATACATAAGAACAGGCTAGAGGCAAAAGGATTCCATAAAGTAAAATCCTCAAGAGAATAACCTGTTGTTGAGGTTACAGCCACAACGTTGAAAAAGGAAATTCTAAAAGCCTTCTCAAGATCATAATCATTTAAATAAATTAAAGAGATAGCAACAGCAGTTGCTACTACCACGTTGATGATAATGAAACCTTTTACCTGCTGATCTTTAAAGAATTTAAAAAAGTTACCGGATAAGGATGACAGGATCAGCAAGAATGGGCAACTTGAAATTAGCATGAACACAATAGTTACATACTGAATGAATGGAGTTGTGCCATTCATAGAAGCATCGGTAGTTGTCATGCCTCCTGTTGCAACCGTACTCATAGCAGTGGTGATAGCTGTAAAGATATCAAAGCCACCTACCACATAAAACAATGTACAGGCTACAAGAATAGCTACATACCACACGAACAGTGAGATCACCATGGTCTTTAGGTGAGGAGTAAATTTTGCGGAATCATCAAAAGACTGAGACTCTGTTTTGAAAATACTCATACCACCCATTGCAGAGATTGGCAGAATAACTACAGCTAACGCAACGAATCCTACGCCTCCAATGTAATGTAAGATAGCTCGCCACAGGATAATCGCTTGAGGTCGTTGCTCTAAGTGAGTAATTACGGTTGAACCTGTTGTGGATAAGCCTGAACAGGATTCAAAAAGTGATTGAGAAAAGCTCAAATCTGGCAGTTGATAATAAAAAGGAATAGCTGCAATTAAAGCTACGATAACCCACAAAGAGGTTGTAAATAGAAACAACACTCTAATTGAAGGATTCTGACCGGCCTTTTTACCTAAAGTATGACAGCAAAAAGATACGAATAGACCAATAATACCTGTAGCTACAAAAGCTCCTGTGCCGTGTGTAGTATTACACAAAGCATAGATAGCAGGAATGAAAGACACTATTCCAAACAAGAATAGAGCTGGAGCTAACAGTTTTGCTACTAGTCTAAAATCAATTACCACTTTGGTATCCAGAATGAGAATGGACGACAGAATCTTACAAGCTTACGCATCTGGCTGTTGTCGTCTAGATAAGCAATCAGTCTGTCCTTATCTTCAAACTTAAGATCAGGCTCAATTTGAAGTAATTTCTTACCTCTAATTACCAAACCTAAAGTTACACCTTTAGGTAAGTTGAGTGAATCAACTCTCTTACCAATGATCTTACTTGTAAATCTTGAGCCCTCTAAAATGAATTCAATAGCTTCAGATTTACCTTGTCTGAACAGATGTACGTTTTCAACACTCTCTTGTCTAATTAAAGATAACAGAGCAGAAATAATAGAATCTTTAGGGAAGACTACAGTGTCGATGTCTGATTTATCATTAACGGTTAAATCAGCAAAAGAATCGCCTCTGATTAAAGCTAATGTTTTGACATTGTGGATCTTTCTTAACATCAAAGATGACATGATGTTAGTTTCATCTTTAGGTGTTGCTGCAATATACAGATCGGTAGAATCGATGTTTTCCTCTTTCATGAAATCCATATCGATAGGATCTGCGTTGTAAACCTCAACTTCACTGTCATGCAGGTGCTGAGCTGTCTTTTTAGCACGAATAGGATCAGACTCAACTAGCTTTACACTGTATTTTTCTGACAGAGCGCGAGCTAAAGAATCAGCAATATGGGTACCACCTGCAATAGTGATGTTTCTATCACCAATGCTCAGCTTTCTTAATGCAGATAATTGAGACAGTGCTCTATCACGTTCACAGCAGAAGAAAACCTCATCTCCAATTTGGAAAGCTTCTTTTTTAAGATCAGATAAGTATTTCTTGTCTCTGTAAACAGCTAAAACACTGGCTTTACCATCATATGAAGAGAAAGAGTTAATACTCTTGCCTAAAAGTTTACCGCCTAACTCTACCTTAGTACTTGCAACAATAATTCTGCTGTCACAGAAAGAACCGATTTCATTGATACCCGGCAACTCAATCATAGACATGATGCTTTGAGTAGTGATGTACTCAGTTGCAATAATATGATCGATAGGAATGCTGTTAGGTCCAAAGAGCACACCTGCTTCTTGCAGATATTCAGCGCTACGCAGTCTTGCGATTTTTCTTGGGATCTTAAATAAGAACTGGGCAACACAGCAAGCGGTGATATTAGCTTCATCATCAGATGTAGTTGCAACCAAAAGCTCAGTATTGTCAGCTCCTGCTCTTCTTAAGGTATCAGGAGATGCAGGATTGCCGATTACAACTCTCAGATCGATACGGTTAGCGATCTCTGCTAGAGCGTCATAAGCAGTATCTGCAATGGTGACTGCATGTCCGGCATTAACCAGATATTTAGCAAGTTCAATACTTACATCACCAGATCCGAGAATAATAATCTTCATTTAGTAATACTTAATTCTTAATAAATCTTGCGTAGAAAAAGCCGTCAGAACCATTTTCGCCAGGTAATCTTTGATAAGTATCAACAGTGTTACCGTGCATTTTAAAAGGCAATACCTTTGCATCAGCGTGTCTTGATAAGAACTTTTCAACTTGCTCAACATTCTCTCTTTTTAGAATAGAGCAGGTTGTATAAACAATGATGCCACCTTTGTTTAACAAAGCAAAAGCGTTATCTAAGATCTTTTCTTGTGTTGCTACAAGAACATCAATGTCCTTTTTTCGTCTTAACCATTTGATATCAGGGTGACGTCTAATAACACCTGTACCTGAACAAGGCGCATCTACAAGAATTCTGTCAAAAGTGCCTGTTAGCTTGTTTGGCTCATTAGCAATATCAGCTACGATAAATTCAGGTGCTCTTGAAAGTCTTTGCAGATTTGTTTTAGCACTGTCTAGTCTCTTTTCATCAACATCAGTACAGGTTAAATCTACATTAGGGCAGATATCCAGAATATGAGCACTCTTACCACCAGGCGCTGAGCAGGTGTCTAAAACTTTTTGACCTTCTTCTAGGTTTAACAAAGGAGCTGCAAGCTGTGCTGCTAAATCCTGTACAGCTACGTAACCTTTATCAAAATAAGGTAGTTTCTCAACTCCTACAGGAGAGTCTAAAAGTACAGTACAAGGACTTTCTTCAACTGCTTTAGCATCGATAGAGAAAGTATCTAATGCCTTTAAGTAATCCTCTGTTGTGATTTTAGAGTTTTCTACTCTTAAGAACATAGGAGCATGTTCATTAGAGTTTTTCATAATCTCAACAGCGTCATTACCATAGTCTTTTACAAGTTCTTCATACAACCATTTAGGGAAGGACTGCTCGACACATGGATCAGCACTGTGTACAAGATGAGCTCCTTCACGTAGGAAACGTCTTAAAACCGCATTTACAAGACCTGTAAACTTTTTGCAACGACAAAGCTCACAAGCACCAACAGTTGCAGCTACTACTGCATGAGCAGGAGCTCTTGTAAATAAAAGCTGATAAATAGCACAGATAATTAAAGTTCTTGCTACATTAAATTGCTGATTGATAGAGTGATCTAAAAGCTCATTTACAGTTGTAGAGAGTAATCTTCTGTGTCTTAAAGTGCCATACACAATTTCTTGAACAAAAGCTCTATCTCTGTCGTCTAACTCTTTTGTAAATAGAGGTAGTGCTTCAGTTAGAGATTTACCTTCTTCAATAGCATTAACGCATAATGCTGCAGCTGCTCTTGATGCTGAACCCTGAGCTGCAGTTGCTTTTTTATGAGTATTAGCGTGATGAGAAAATCTCTTTTTCTGGGCATCACGTGAATCAGTATGTGGTCTAGTGCTGTGTCTTGGTTTTAGAGCACTCTTTTGATTATCAGCCAAATTGTTTTCCTACACAAAATTCGTCTTTTCTAGATCTTGCAAGATCTGCTGCTTTTACAGGACCTTTGCCTGGTGCCTGAATAGTAATGAGTTTTATGATGCCTTGAGCGCAAGCTACGTTGATACCATCTTTATCAACATTAACAATGCGACCTGGCTCTAGCTCAGTAGTGCCATACTCAACACATGACATAAATACTTTGTACTTGATGCCATCAAGTTCTGTAGTAGCTACAGGCCAAGGATTTAGACCTCTGATAGTTCTGTCTACAACTTCAGCGCTTTGATTGAAGTTAATATGAGATTCCTCTTTAGAGATCTTCTTAGCATATGTAACTGCAGCTTCATCTTGAGGAACAGCCTTTAATGAGCCATCAAAAATCTTTGGCAGGGCAATAAGTAAGGTCATTGCACCTAAGTCTGCTAATTTAGCAAATAAAGTAGCAGAGGTATCGTTTTTCTCAATCTTTAAAGTTGCAACTGAATAAACATCGCCAGCATCTAACTTTAGAGTCAGCTTCATGATAGAAACACCAGTTTCTTCTTCACCATCTAAAAGAGCTCTCTGGATAGGGGCAGCTCCTCTGTATTTTGGAAGAATAGAACCGTGTACATTGATACAGCCATATTTAGGAGCATCAATAACTCTTTGAGGCAGAATGATGCCATAAGCTACAACGATGCAAAGATCAGCTTTGAGACTTTCAAATTTCTCAATCTCGCTTTCGTCTTTAAAGTTCTCTGGAGTAAATACTTCAATGCCAGCTTCAAGAGCTAAAGCCTTTACAGGAGAAGGAGTTAATTTGTGACCTCTTCCTGCAGGTCTATCAGGCTGGGTATAAACTGCTACAGGTTTAATGCCTGCATCTAATAAAGCCTTTAAATGAACAGCTGCAAATTCAGGAGTTCCAGCAAAGATAATTCTCTTATCCAAGATTATTCTCCTTTAAGAGACTTTACATACTTCTCATATTTCTTATGAAGTCTGTCTCTTTTCATTCTAGATAACTTATCTACGAATAGTTTGCCATGAAGATGGTCGATCTCATGTTGCAGACAGATTGCAAATAGACCATCTACATTGTCAAAAGTGCAATGCTCACCGTTTAAATTCTGATATTCAACGGTACATCTTTCATATCTTTCAACTTTATCCTGATATCCAGGAACAGAAAGACAACCTTCCTGTGATTCAACAATGTCACCTTCAAGTTTGGTGATCTTAGGGTTGATTAAAACAATTTTATTTTTACCCTGTGAACCATCATCTTCAGGAATATCAATTACTACAATATTTTTGTTTTCAGCAATCTGTGGACCTGCTAAACCGATACCTTCATTTTTGTACATGGTTTCGAACATGTCTTCAGATAATTGCTTTAAATTCTCGTCAAAAACAGTAATATCACTGTTTGGTCTTCTTAAAATCTCGTCAGGGTAGATAACTACGTCTCTAATTGCCATTTTATTTCCTTTTGTCAGTTACTTTAATTTTACCATTAGTGGAGCAAATTTGCTTAAATTGTGAGATCATGACTGCCTAAGATTGTCAAAAGACCGGTAAATTGAAAACTTAAAACAGAGCAGGAAAATATCTTATGAGTTTGCATGCTGAAGATGAGCATTTAAAAGAAGGTTCGCCTTGTCCTTTATGTGGTGAACCTTTAGTTATAAGACATTCTGCTCATGGTGATTTTTTAGGTTGTTCTAATTATCCAGAATGCTCTTTTTTAAAACCTATAGTAGCTACCCATACAGTGGTATCTTTAGGTGAAGTTGGTGCTCCTTGTCCTCGATGCGGTGAGCCTTTATTAGTAAAGAAAGGTCGTTTTGGTATTTTTATAGGCTGTTCAAACTATCCTGAGTGCAACTATGTTCATAATCCTCAAGAGAGTATGAACATCAACTGTCCAATTTGTAAAAAGGGAAAGCTGACTCAAAGAACATCGCGCTCAGGCAGAATGTTCTATGCCTGTTCTAACTATCCAGATTGTAAATTCTCAGTTCCAGGTAAACCTGTAGCTAAGCCTTGTCCTGATTGCTCTTTTCCTATTATGTATGAGAAAAAATTTAAAGCAGGTATTGGCCTTGTTTGTGGAAATGTTCTATGTGAAAGCAGAAAACGTCGCAAACATGTAATTGTTCGCCCAAATTAGTGGCTCGTGGTAAAATCTTTACCACTATTAGCGAGGTAAATAATTATGTCAAAAGCATTTGTTGCTATTTTAATGGGATCAGATTCTGATCTTCCTTTACTAGAAAATACTATGTCAATTCTTAAAGGTTTTGGCATTCCTTACGAGGCAAGAGTAGCTTCTGCTCATCGTACTCCAGATGTTGTAAGTGAGTATGTAACAGATGCTGAAAAGAGAGGTTGCGCTGTATTTATCGGTGCAGCTGGCCTTGCAGCTCATTTAGCAGGTGCAATTGCAGCTAGAACTACAAGACCTGTAATTGGTATCCCTTGTGATGGTGGTCCTCTATCAGGTGTTGATGCTCTATATTCAACAGTACAGATGCCAGGTGGTATTCCTGTAGCTACTGTTGCTGTAGGTAAAGCAGGTGCTAAGAATGCAGCTTATTTAGCAGCACAGATCATCGCTTTAACTGATAAAGATATCGATGCTAAAGTAAAAGCAGACAGAGAAAAGGCTGCTAAAGCTGTTATGGATAAAGATGCTGCTTTACAGGAAAAGTTAAAGAATATCTAAGCAATGACTGCTATTTTTTCAAAAAGCATTAAAGAAGCAGCTGAGGTCATAAAATCAGGAGGACTGGTAATTTGTCCTTCAGAAGGAGTTTATGGCATCAGTTGCTCTGTTTTTAATGAAGATGCTGTAAAAAAAGTGATTGCAGCTAAAGAGCGCGATGTAAGCAAAGGTCTAATCATTGTTGATAGCTCTTTGTCTACATTATCAAGATATATTGATGATAAAAAAGTCGATGACTCTGCTCATAAGTTAATGTCATCTATGTGGCCAGGTCCTCATACTTTCATTCTGCCTATGAATGATGACTTTCACAGCATTGCTCTAAAAGACAATCATACAGTTGCTGTAAGAATAACTGCTTTTGAAACTTTATCTGCTTTATGCAAAGAATGTGAAACTCCACTTGTATCTACAAGTGCTAATATCTCAGGCCTTAGAGCAACTAGTGATGTCTCCTCATTAGATAAAAAACTCTTAGAGCGTGTAGATTTAGTGTTAGATCTTCCTTGTGGAGGTCAGAATGCTCCTACTTCAATTTATGACACCTTAACTCACACCCTTGTTAGAAAAGGGCCTGGTTGGAAAGAATAATGACAGACAAGTACGTTTTATTTGGTAATCCTGTAGCTCATTCAATGTCTCCAGCATTACATGCGTTTTTTGCTAAAGAAACAAATCAAGATCTTGAATATGGTCGTATCTTGGTTGAAGAAGGTTGCTTTAAGCAGTGTGCTGATGAATTTTTTAAACAAGGTGGCTTAGGTTGCAATATTACTGTGCCTTGTAAGCTAGATGCTTTTACATATGCTGATACCTTAACAGAGTATGCAAAAGCAGCAGGTGCTGTTAATACTTTAAAGAAGATGCCTGATGGTTCTATCTTAGGTGACAACACCGATGGAAGAGGCTTAGTTTATGATTTAAAGAGATTAGGCTGCCCTCTAAAAGATGCTCATGTCCTAATCATTGGTGCAGGTGGTGCCGCTAAAGGTATCTTAAAGCCAATCATTGAAAGTGGTGTTAAAAAGATAACCATTGTAAACCGTACTGTTTCAAAGGCTTTAGATTTAGCTATTGCATATCCTGGTGTAGTTGATGGCACTTCTTATGAGAATTTAAGTGGCTCTTATGATGTAATTATCAATGCTACATCTCTGTCTTTAAAAAATGAGTTACCAAATATCGATGACTCAATCTTATCTAAAGCTTCCTTTGTCTATGATTTAATGTATCGCCCTGATGGTCATACTTGCTTTACAGACAAAGCCTCATCCTTAGGTGTAAAAGCTTATGATGGCTTTGGTATGCTTGTAGGACAGGCAATCTTAAGCTTTGAATTATGGCGTAATGTAAAGCCTAATTTTGATAATGCTATTAAGCAGTTTAGATAGAAAAGATTAGAGCATGCTTGAGATTAGAATTGCCAAAGGCTCTCCTTTTGAGAAAGAAGCTTTATTAGTTAAAGAAGCTTTGTCAGCGCAAAGTAACACTATAGCTTTAAATTCTCATTTTGTGCTTTATGTAAACGATGAAATCTACCTTTCTTTAGAGGATTCAGAAATCTCTGAAAAGGATTTTAAGATTGACGTTTTTAATGAAAAGCTATTATGGCGATTAAATCACAGTGGTAAAAACAGTGAAGCTGTCTGTCGTGCTGTGATGGGTAAAATCTCAAAGCCTATTGTTTTTGATGCAACTGCAGGTTTAGGACGAGAGAGTTTAATCTTACAGTCAGCTGGCGCTACTGTATATATGTTTGAAAGAAATCCTGTGATTTGGCTTTTGTTAGTCTGTGCAATGAGAAAAGCTAAAAATTCTGAAGAGATCTTATCCAAACTAAAAAACGGCTTACCTACTTTATGTAACTTCGGTAGTGTTAAAGATAATCTTGAAAAAGGGGCTCAATTAGAAACACCTGATGTAATTTATTATGATCCGATGTTTCCAGAACGATCTAAGAGCGCACTAGTTAAAAAAGATATGCGCGTTTTTCATGAATTGGTAGGCTTTGATTTAGATACTGTCGATTATGCTAACTATTTACTTACTGTAGCAGGTCACCATTTAGTCGTAAAAAGACCAACTGGTGAACCTCCATTAGAACTTAATGTAAGACGTAGTAGCTTTGTTGACGGTAAAGCTTGCCGTTTTGATTGCTACTACTGTCAGCATTAGTTTTTACTTGTCTAATTGCTCAAAGCCAGCCTTAACAAAGTTCTGAAGTACGTTACTATCATTTAAAAGATAGTTGTATACCTTTTTAGTTCTAAAAGAATTTGCATTAGTGTTGATAAGGTAATACTTGATTGGATCATAGTACTCATGAGGCACGAACCAGTATGAGCCTGTTGCCTTACCATCTTTCATGATCAAAGGCTTGGTCATAAAACCTGTCTGCACGTTACCACTGTTTACCATAGCATAAGCCTGATACTCATGCTCTGTTCTGAAGATCTTGTACTTGATGTAATCAGTAGGGAAGTTCTTCTTTTTAACGATTTGGGAAGCAGCAAAGCCTACAGGAGTTAAGCTTGCCTTTGGTAGAGCTAATGATTGTAGCTTCTTATCTTTGATAGCATTGATGTCATTTTTAAATAAATACTCATCTTTAGACCAAAGAATAAGCGGCGCTTTTACAAAAGGTTTGATACCTTCCTGAGTGGTTTTCTCAGCTCTTAACATTAAGATTGCCATTTTCTCATCAGAGCTTACAACAATTGAGCACTTGCCTGAGTTATTGGCAATTCGTGAGGTTAGATCTTCAGCTGGAGCGTAATAAGTTTCAAATTTATCTGAAGCTTCGTCTTTAGCGCTCTCTAGTGCTGAATATACCTGAGGTACTGCGCACACCACCACATCAGAACTAGCCTGTGCTTGTTCAAAGGTAAAAAGTGTAGATACAACTGTAACTAGTTGAATAAATTTCTTTCGCATGAGATTAGCCTTTTTGTAATTTCTTCACTTGAACCTGAGTGTCTTAATTTATCCGCAAAGCCTGGTTCACTTAGCATTAAAGATAGATTTGACAGCAGATTGATGTGAGATACTCCATCATCAGGAACTGCTATCAAAAAGAATAGATCACATGGCTTGTTGTCACTGGCTCCACAATTTAAAGGTGTCTTAAGGGTAGCTACAGCAAGAGAACTTCTATTTACGTAATTGCCACGTGCATGAGGAATTGCAATACCATGAGCAATACCAGCTGGATTCTTTGCAATCTTTTCATTGATACCTTTTAAGAATTCATGTTTAGATTTGATAGCCTTAACTTCAAATAATCTATCAGTTAAAACTTGTAACACTTCATCAAGATCATTTGCTTTTAATTTATAAAGAACACAATGTTCATCGATGGCATATCTAACTGAATTGAATTTTTCTTTTACAGCAGCTGATTTGTTGTTTGAGAAATAGGTAATAGCGTTCAGGATATTTTCAAAGAAACTGCCATGTAATTTGTAGTAAGTAATGTAAACAATCAGCATAGCTACACTGCAGATACAAACAATCAGAATGCACAAATAGATTGAATACATCTGATTGGTTAAGTTTACGTTTTTTACAAAGATATCTGAAAAAGAGAAAGACAGACCTGTAATGATTAATATAAAGATGTAGCCTATTTTTGCTGACATGGTTTGTACTGAAAAATTCATGCATTCAGCACGAATACCAAATTTGAATTCACCATAATCAACACAATCTGCGGTCATAACTGTGGTAGATGCTAGAGATAGATCAAAACCGCAGGCACTAATTGATACCAAAGCACCGATGATAGGAAGAGTTAGCTCACCAAAGAAATCTAGCAGGAACATCGATACAAAACCTATCATTGGCAGAATGATAGAGATAATGAAAACAGCTTTTCTTGAAGTTACTTTTACAAGATCTTTGAACAATAACAGCGAAATAAAGGCTGTTATCATCCAAGGCAGATGAACCTGTAAAAAGATCTCGTAATCTGTAGGAATTTTTGGCAAAAATAAGAAAAAGTAGCCAAATGAACAGATAAAGACACTCAAAGTGATTTGCTGTAAAAGAGTTACAGCAAAGGTGATAATTAGCTGATCATTACCCCAAAATGCTTTTTGAGCTTTAGCAAAAGCTATCTTTTTATGAGCTGTATTCTTTTCACTATAACTTAAAGAGAACAAGCATGCAGTTATTACAAGAAAAGCTGCAATGTAAAAAGAGCTTATATTGAAGTTATGTTCAGGAATAGTTTGAACAATCTTAGGTAAGATACTGTTTGAGTCAAAGATAGTTGAAAAAATTAAAAGAGTAATCGAAAAGCCAATTAAAGATGAAATTCTAGAGACAGAAGCAAATGCTTCTCTTAGTTTATTATCTTTACCAAATGAGGTAAGCACTGCCCAAGTTGATAAATCATATAAAGAAAAAGTAAATGTCCACACCCCAAAGCAGATGGCGCAATAAAGTATCTCAAAGTTTTCAGTGGTCAAATGTGGAACATTGAACATGGCTACTGTGACTGCAGCATTTAGCAAAGTTCCCACAAAGATAAATACTCTAAATTTATTTAACTTTAAGTAAGTTCCTAATGAATCAATAAACCAACCAATAAAAGGTTCTTTGATGATATCCACTACTTTTATAAATAAAAGCATTGGTACTAGGCAACTTAAAGAGAGATTGAGTACTCTAGATAGGTATAGGAAATAGAAAGATAGTACAAAGTAGTAAACAGAATCTCTAGCAACTGATACTAAGCAGTATGGAACAGAGATTTTTATGGCTTTTTCTTTTGTTAACATGCGTGTTTAATTTATTTAGCTGAAATTTCAACGCATATAATACAGTCTTTTTGTGATTTAGTTAAAAAAATCTGTCACCGATCCGTAATGGACGGGTGACAGATCTTATTTATTACTGCTTATTCTACAGTTACAGATTTTGCTAAGTTTCTTGGCTGGTCAACGTCAGTACCGTTGATTACTGCGCAATGATAAGCTAATAACTGTAGAGGAATAGTAAACAGAATAGGCTGTAAGATTTCAGGACAATCAGGTAATGATACCTTTCTTGTCTGGCTGTCTTCTTTTAGATGAGCCTGTTCTGACACAAAGATGTACAGCAGTGCTCCACGAGCGCGAACTTCTTCAATATTGGATACTAGTTTATCCATTAAAGAGTTATCAGGAGCTACAACTACTACAGGCATCTCTTTATCAATTAAAGCAATAGGTCCGTGCTTTAATTCACCTGCAGCATAACCTTCAGCATGAATATAGCTGATTTCCTTTAACTTTAAAGCGCCTTCTAAAGCGATAGGGAACATCACACCTCTACCTAAGAATAAGCAGTGGTGTTTGCCTGAGAATTGCTCTGACAATAAAGAAATCTCTTTATCACAGTCTAAGAACTCTTGAGCTAAAGCAGGTAGTTTTCTGATATCCTCAATGATTTCATGATTCTGCTCTTTGCTAATGGTACCTTTTTGCTTACCAATGATTAAAGCTAAAATGAGTAAGCTTAATAACTGAGTGGTAAAGGCTTTAGTTGAAGCTACACCGATTTCAGCGCCTGCTTTAGTAAATAAAGTAAAGTCTGACTCACGAACTAGTGAAGAGCCATTAACGTTACAAATACATAAGCTCTTTTTGTAGTTCTGCTCTTTAGCTAATCTTAATGAAGCTAAAGTATCAGCAGTTTCACCTGACTGAGAGATAGTTACAAAAAGACTGTTCTTTCTTACTACAGCTTTTCTGTATCTGTATTCAGATGCAATCTCTACATTGGTTGAAATACCAGTTAAAGCTTCTAACCAGTATCTGCCAACTAAACCTGCATGATATGAAGTACCACAAGCTACAATCTGAATAGAGTCGATGTCTTTAAAGGTATTTTCATCAATACCTACTACAGTCTCTAAAGAGATATCATCACCTCTTAATCTGCCTAAAAGAGTGTTCTGCAGTGATTGTGGCTGCTCATAAATCTCTTTTTGCATGTAGTGTCTGTATGGACCTTTTGAAATGCTCTCAGCATCCATGTCAGACTCTACGATGTCTTTATGTATCTCATTACCTTCTAAGTCATATACCTTGATGGTCTCAGTGGTTAATACCGCAATCTCACC
The DNA here is from genome assembly GCA_900315395.1 of uncultured Gammaproteobacteria bacterium. Lineage (GTDB taxonomy): Bacteria > Pseudomonadota > Gammaproteobacteria > Enterobacterales > Succinivibrionaceae > Succinivibrio. The sequence goes on along the minus strand of OMZC01000094.1, from coordinate 17,738 downwards.
TTCTTCTAGGTAAATGAATCTTCTAGTTACTGGTAATAAAGCTAAGGTATCTGAAGCAATAAAGTTCTCACCAATACCTAAACCGATAATTAAAGGTGAGCCTGAACGCGCAGCATATAAAGTTGATGGGTCATTCTTATCAATTAAAGCCAGACCGAATGAACCTTTAACTTCATTTAAAGCACTCTTAAATGCTTCTAATAAAGATGAGCTCTTCTGTAAGTGGTAATGAATTAAGCAAACTAATACCTCAGTATCAGTCTGTGATTTGAATTTATAACCTTGTGCAATTAACTGCTCTTTAATCTCAGCAAAGTTCTCAATAATTCCGTTATGAACTAAAGCTAGGTTATCGCAGATGTGTGGGTGAGCATTAACCTCTGATGGAATACCATGAGTTGCCCATCTTGTGTGTGCAATACCGATAGTCCCTGAACAGCCCTTTTCTTTAACAGCTTCTTTTAAATTCTTTACTTTACCTGTAGTTTTAATGCAGTTTAAGGTATTGTTATCAATAGTACAGATACCAGCACTGTCATAGCCTCTGTACTCTAGTCTTGATAAACCTTCGAGTAAAATTTGTGAAACGTTACGTTGTGCAACCGCACCTACAATTCCGCACATAATACAGTCCTACATTGAAGTTAAGAGTTACTACTCTTAACAAAAATAATCTTTACTTGTCTTACCTTTATTGTATCAGATCTTATTTTATTGTTACCTGTTGTTTACAGATATTGAATTCTTGACAGTAGAAAGAGTAAAAGTCCCTCGAAACGAGGGACTCTCATGGTGCGAAAGGAAGGACTCGAATGGTGCAATAACAAAGAACTATTTATTCTTGTGCGGACGTGCGTACTTTTTAACGATCTTTGTTTCAGATCTTGTTAGTACAAGATCTTTCTCATCCATTTGTGTATGACGGGTTACAGTAGTACCAGCTGCGATGGTTACACCGTTTTTGATACTTACAGGAGCTACTAACTGAGAATCTGAACCGATGAAAACGTCATCACCAATCTCAGTTCTAAACTTATTAGCACCGTCATAGTTACAGGTAATGGTACCTGCACCGATATTTACATCTTTACCGATAGTAGCATCACCTAAATATGATAAGTGACCAGCCTTTGTTCCTAATCCTAAGTGAGACTTCTTACACTCTACGAAGTTACCTACGTGAACTTCATCTTCTAGAGTGTTACCAGGACGTAATCTTGCAAAAGGACCAATGGTAGCTTTTCTCTTAATTACAGAGTCTTCCATAACTGTGTATGGAGAAATAATTGATCCATCACCAATTGAGCAGTTCTTGATAACACAGCCGGCGCCAATAACTACGTTATTACCAAGCTCAACGTTGCCTTCAAAGATACAGTTAATATCGATGAAAACATCTTCACCGCACTTTAGAGAACCTCTTAAATCAAATCTTGAAGGATCAGCTAAAGTTACGCCTTCTTCTAAAAGTTTTTGAGCAGCATTCTTTTGGTAAAGTCTTTCAACAAAAGCTAACTGAGGCTTTGAATTAACTCCTGACAGAATTTCAAAATCAGGTGCAACTAAGATACCTACAGCTTTACCTGCTGAAGCTAACATGCCTGATAAGTCAGTTAAGTAATACTCACCTTGTTTATTGTTGTTTTTAATCTGTGGTAAGTATTCTTTTAAAGTCTTACCTTTGCAAACGATCATGCCGGTATTAACTTCATTGATTTTACGCTCTTCATCGGTAGCATCTTTTTCTTCGACGATCTTCTGAAGATTGCCTTGCTCATTTCTGATAATTCTACCGTAGCCAAAAGGATTATCAGCAAAAGCTGTAAGCACAGACATCTCTTTACCTTGTAAAGATGCAATAAGATCCTGTAATAGAGGTGCCGGGGTTAAAGGAGTATCACCGTAAAGAACTAAGACATCAGATTCATCTTTAATGTCACCCATAGCGCAGGATACAGCATGACCGGTACCTAACTGTTCTTTTTGCAGATCAATCTTAACAAGTTTTTTAAGATCATCTGAAAGACCATTTACCATCTGCTCTACAAGCTCTGCCATGTGACCTACGACCACATGAATTGACTCAGGATTTAGAGATGCTGTTGTATCAATTACATGTTCTAACATAGGCTTGTTTGCTACTTTGTGTAGAACTTTAGGCAATTTTGAGTGCATTCTTTTGCCTTTGCCAGCAGCAAGAATGATGACTTCTAATGACATAGATTAAATCCTATTTTTCTTTTTGTTCTTGATGAATGAATAAACAATGATGGCTACTCCTAATAAGATAAATGGAATAGATAAAAGCTGACCAACATTAAATATTTCATTGGTTGAGTAATCTGCTTGCTCCTCTTTGAAAGGCTCGATTGCAAAACGAGCGACAAAAGCAAGGGTAAATAATAATCCGAAAATTAAACCATTTGGTCTGCGCTTTGAGTACAGATAAACAGCTAGCAATAAGATAAAAATTGCTAAATATGCTGCAGCTTCATAAAGCTGAGCAGGATGTCTTGGGAAAGACTCTCCTAGACGTAAGAACACTACGCCATAATCAGAATTAGTAGGAATTCCTAAAATTTCTGAATTAAAGAAATTGCCGATTCTAATCATTGAGCATACAAGAGCTGTAGGTACGCAGATCATGTCAGCTAACTCAAGGAAATTGTATTTCCACTTGGTTTTGTGCATGAAATATAAGACTGCTAAGATCACGCCTACAGTGCCTCCGTGGCTTGCTAAACCACCTTCCCAAATCTTAATAATTTCGATTGGATGAGCAAAGTAGAAATCTGGCTCATAGATTAAGCAATGAGCTAATCTTGCGCCAATTACGGTGCCAATAAAAACGTATACAAGCAGACGGTCTAGATCTTCGGTGTTATATTTTTTCTGCTTAAAGAACAGCTGCATAATAATGTAGCCAATAATAAAACCAAATGAGAAGAGAATTCCATACCATCTTATTGATAATGGACCTATAGAAAAAGCTATAGGATCTAGAGTTGAGATAAACATTTTTAGCCTATGTTTGGTAAAATCTAGTCTGTAAAACTTACTATATTTTAGAATAATTATGCTTAATATTACATCTGCTGAAACTCTTTTTTCAGGAATAGGTATATCTATTGTTGCCTTAGGGTTTCTCTGTTGCCTGCTAAAAAGCCGAATTCGTTTCGGAATTTTATCTATTCTTTTAGGTAATTTCTTTTTATGGAGTGCAATTGTTTTCCCTAAAAAGGCAACTGACTTCATGTATCAATACGGCGTAGATTCAAGCTTATTTGACAAAAATGAGCTTTATCATGGCTTAGCTGTAGGTGTTGTGATCTTTGTTGTTTGGTACTTTATAAGAAGTGCTTATGTTTCACTTTTATCTAAAGTATTCAAAAAAGATACTGCTAACAAAACTAAAGAACAGTCTCAAGCTAAAAGTCAGGACGAAATTTCAAAAGCAAAAGATGTAGCAGAACCTGAAGTTGAGATTAAAGAGCTCAAGACTGAGGACAAGGCTAAGTCAAAGGTAGAGAAAAATACTAATGAAAAAATTGAGCCTGTATTTGGTTCTGATGAAAAAGCAGATCCTCATTTATTTGATAATCTAAAGTTAAATAAATAATCCGTTAAATACTCCGTCGAATACCCTATGTTGTTAGTTTTATCATCAATTGAAGATGCTTACTCTTTAAGTTCAAACTTAGATAAAAGCTATTTTGATAAAGCTAAGAACTTTAGTGAAAACAGAGCTAAAACCTATCTAGGTGGAAGAGCTCTGTTACAGTCTGTTTTGCAGCATTTCTTCTCTATAGAAAACCTTCCAAAAATAACAAAATCAGAGAAAGGAAAGCCTTTTTTTGAAGAAAATTCATTAAATATTGATAAAAAACAGCCTTTTTTCAATATTTCTCATAGCAGAAAAACAATTTGTGTTGGTGTATCAGAATATGATTTAGGCATCGATATAGAATTTGTCAAAAAGCGAGTTCGCTTTGAAGAATTAAAAGAAAAGGTATTATCGTCTGGCGAAATTGATCTATTAAAAGATCTAGATGAAGAGGCTCAATTACAGAAATTTACAGCATTTTGGACGATACGAGAGAGTCTTTTAAAACTCTCTGGATTTGGTCTAGCTCATTTAGAGAAAGTAAAAGTAGATTTAGCAAAAGTAAAAATTTCTTATGAAGCTTTACTCTCTGAGAATATTATCAACAGAGAATTAAAAACAGTGAATTTAGCGCAATTTGGACTGTTAGATCCTGACGCCTATCTTTCATACACACTTTATAAAGGAGAAGATGTAGCATTTTATAAATTAGATAAAGACCAATTTATAAAGATATCTTCTCCTAAAGAAAGCTATTCTTTTACTGTTAATTAGATTTACAGTAAATTAGAGCAATTTAAAGTTAAACGTAGCCAATTCTAACGCTTTGAGCTCCAGCTCTGTCACGAATTCCTTCTACAAGATCATCTCTTGGAACAAAGCGATATTTGTCATCTCTAATGCGCAGTAATTTGTTATCAATAATGATATTTAAAGAGCATCCTTTAATTACAGAATCAGGATCATCTGCCTGTCTTAACTCACGATTTACTTCACGGACATCAACTCTGTTTCGCATTAAGACGTCATCAATGAACACGATGTTGTCATCAAAAACTTTGTTGGTGAAGTTTAAGGTGATCTTACGAGCTTTTAATACACGTAATGATTCAAGAGTATGAATTTCTTTTACTCTCAATCTCATCATGCCTTCATCTGACATGGAGAGATATCCTGTTACAATCAGAATTAAAGGCGCATTGATATCATCGGTACCAGCTGACTTCTTCTTTTTACGATTCTCATTCATCTTCTTTTCAATATCAGCATAGATTTCAGCATTCTTGCCAAAGAGCATGATATCAAAAGTACCTGTACCATCATCTAAAGTCATGGTGTAGAACTTATTACCATCTTTTGATGAGATTCGTTGAAATGCGTTGTTAACCACAGCACCTACTGTAACTAAGTTAGGACTGTCAGGAGCACCTGGGATCATGTTATTTAAGGTAACGTCACCACAGTACTGAATAAGCTCTACTTTGTAGGCATCAATTGGGTGTCCTGATAAGTACAGACCTAAAAGCTGTTTTTCGTTATAGAGTCTTACCTTATCTGACCAATCCATACAGTTTACATAATTAGGTTTTACGTTTTGATCGTTCATTTGTGAGAACAAATCTAACTGACCTGTAGATATGTCATTAGTTTTTTGATTTGCGTATTTTAAAGCTGTAGGAATTGAAGCTAGCATCTTGGCTCTGTTAGGACCAATACTGTCTAAAGCACCACTCTTTACTAATGCTTCTAAGGTGCCTTTTGATAAGAAGTTAGTACCCACTCTGTACACAAAATCAAAGAAATCTGTAAATGGACCGTTCTGCTCTCTTTCTTCAACGATATGATCTACAAGCTTTTCGCCAATTCCTTTAATTGCAGAGAAGCCGTAAATTACATTACCTTTAAGATCGACACCAAAATGGAATTTACCGATATTTACATCAGGAGGATTTACATCTACGCCTAAACGATGGCACTCACCAATATAAGCAATCAGTTTTTCTGTTTTCATGCAGTCAGCTGTCATCATGGCTGCTAGGAATTCAGCTGGATAATGAACTTTAAGATAAAGTGTCCACCAAGCAACTAGAGCATATGCTGCAGAATGGGACTTATTAAAGCCGTAGGCTGCGAACATCTCCACCTGGTCGAAGATTTGGGTCATGATCTTAAGATCTTTACCTTTCTTCAAGGCGCCTTTGTTGAACACATCTCTTTGTGCAGCCATTTCGGCAGGGATCTTTTTACCCATTGCACGTCTTAAAATATCCGCACCACCTAGAGAATAACCTGCCAGCACCTGAGCAATCTGCATAACCTGCTCTTGGTAAACGATAACTCCGTAGGTTGAGTCTAGAATTGGTTTTAGATCTAAATCCTGAGCTTCAGGTAGAGGGTAACTTACAGGCTCTGTACCATGCTTTCTGTTAACAAAGTGATCCACCATACCACTGTTTAGAGGACCTGGTCTGTATAGAGCTACAAGAGCTACCAAGTCTTCAAAACGGTCAGGCTGCATCTTACCTATGAGCTTTCTCATACCGGTAGATTCAAGCTGGAATACAGCTGTTGTCTCAGTTTCCTGAATCATCTTGTATGAAGCTTCATCCTCATAAGGAATTGCAGCAATGTTAATTGGAGGTTTTCCTTCACGAGCTAATTTAGCATCGATCATTTGTTTAGCATCATCGATGATAGTTAAGGTAGTAAGACCTAAGAAGTCGAACTTAACTAAGCCTGCGTGCTCTACATCCTTTTTGTCGTACTGAGTGATAGGGTTACCATCAGAATCTAACATCAATGGCGCAAATTCAGCAATTCTAGTAGGAGAAATAACCACACCTGCAGCATGCTTACCAATACTTCTAATTACGCCTTCCAATCTAATAGAAACGTCAATTAACTCAATGGACTCTTTATCGTCATTTAGTTTTGCCTGGTTATAGAAGTTTAAGAAATCAGGAGATGCTGAAGGTACTTCTTTACCATTTTTTACGTATCCAAAGCAGTCCTTAAATCCTGTACCTGGAGCGTCAGGAATTAAAGATGCCACTCTTCTAACCTGTCCTAAAGGTACACCAATAGCTCTACCTACACCTTGGATAGCAGCTTTTGGAGCTAGAGTACCGAAGGCTGCAATCTGAGATACCGCATTTCGACCATAGTGATCTACCACGTGTTGTAAAGTTTTGTATCTGTTTCTCTGACAGAAATCCACGTCGAAGTCAGGCATTGAAACACGTTCTGGGTTTAAGAATCTTTCGAACAGCAGATCAAAACGTAATGGGTCAAAGTCTGTAATTGTAAGAGCATAAGCTACAAGTGAACCACCACCAGAGCCACGGCCTGGTCCTACAGGTACACCATGGGCTTTAGACCATTGAATAAATTCCATCACGATAAGGAAGTAGCCTGGAAAATCCATCGTGATAATAACGTTAAGCTCTGTCTCTAGACGCTTTTCGTATATAGGCCTTTTTTCTTCACGAACTTTAGGATCAGGGAATAAGAACTCAAGTCTTTTCTCCAAACCTTCGTGTGCCTTCATACGCAGACAGTCTGCTGTTGATAGTTCACCAGTGTCATATCTAGGAAGTCTTGGGTGGTCAAGCTCAATTTCAACATTACAACGTTCTGCAATTACACGTGTATTAGTTAATGCCTCAGGAATATCAGCAAATAGTTCTGCCATTTCCTCAGGTGATCTTAAATACTGTTCAGGAGAATAACGTCTAGCATTCTCACGGTTACCTTTTTGTACTGCTTGCTGAATGGATACACGAATATCGTGAACGTAATAGTCGGTTAAACCGTCTTTTGGTACTTCATTTGGACCTAATAAGAATCTAGTGTCATTAGTAGCAACTGGAGCAAAACCATACTTAAGACATGAGTTTAAAGCGAAGTTTTCAAAATCAGTTTCACCTTCACGGTTGGTTCTGGTGATTTCAAAACAGAATCTGTCTCCATAGTATTTTTGGTAGTGCTCTAATCTGTCTTGAAGCTTTTTCTTATTATCTTCTTTTACAAATTGAGCTAAATCGCCTCTAAAACCATTTAACATGATTAGACCTTCAGAGTATTTCCAAAGATCTTCGACTTTTGCTGCTACTACTGCAATATCAGGGCTTGCAGTGTGGATCCAAGCATCAGATAAGATATCGTAAAGATTCTGCTTACCTTGTCTGTCCATAGCTAGCAAGGTAACAGTGAAATATCTGTCAGGATCGCCAGGTTTTGTGTCTTCTTTTACCTGAAGATCAGCTCCCATAATTGGTTTAATACCAGCACCGTAACAAGCATTATAGAATCGAACAAAGCCTGCCATATTGTTAAAGTCGGTTACGGCTATTGCTGGAATTCCTAATTTTGCTGCTTTCTTTACGATGTCTCCTACGTTCTGCAGACCATCATTGATGGAGTAGCAAGAGCGAACGTGAAGGGGAATATATGAGAGGTTATTGTCTGTCATGGTGTTTTGATCTAATAAAAAAACTAGACTCATTTTACCATTAATAAAACAGATTTTCAGAAACAAAAAGCCTCGCAAATGCGAGGCTTATGATAATTATTTTTTGATTACTTCATTGCTTTGTAAGCGTTGATTAAGCCGTTTGTTGAGCTGTCGTGAGAAGTGATCTTCTCATTATTCTCTAACTCAGGAATAATCTTCATAGCTAGCTGCTTACCTAACTCAACACCGAACTGATCGAATGAGTAGATGTTTAGAATAGAGCCCTGAACGAAGATCTTGTGCTCGTACATTGCAACTAACATACCTAAGGTACGTGGAGTAATTTCTTTTACTAAGATTGAGTTTGTAGGTCTGTTGCCTTCGAAGATCTTGAATGGAACAACATCCTTGTACTCGCTCTCTTTTTTGCCCTTAGCTTCAAACTCAGCGATAACCTGCTCTTTGGTCTTACCAAATGCTAAAGCTTCAGTCTGAGCGAAGAAGTTAGAAATTAACTTAACGTGGTGATCACCAATTGGGTTGTGGCTGATTGCAGGAACAATGAAGTCACAAGGAATTACCTTAGTGCCCTGATGGATTAACTGATAGAAAGCGTGCTGACCGTTAGTACCAGGCTCACCCCAAATGATAGGACCTGTCTGGTAATTTACTTTGTTACCATTTCTGTCAACATACTTACCATTTGATTCCATGTTACCCTGCTGGAAGTAAGCAGGGAATCTGCTCATGTACTGGTCGTATGGAAGAATTGCTTCTGTCTCATACTTGTAGAAATCGTTATACCAGATACCAACTAAAGCTAGGATAACTGATAAGTTCTTCTCTAATGGAGTCTCTCTGAAGTAGGTATCGTACTCAAAACCGCCCTTTAAGAACTGCTCGAAGTTATCAAAGCCACAAGCTAGAGCAATTGATAAACCGATTGCTGACCATGATGAATAACGGCCACCAACCCAGTCCCAGAACTCGAACATGTTAGCAGGATCAATACCAAACTCAACACAGCCCTTCTCGTTAGTTGATAGAGCAACGAAGTGTTTAGCAATGAATTTTTCGTCTTTAGCTGTCTTTAAGAACCAGTCACGTGCTGTGTGAGCATTGGTCATGGTCTCAAGAGTGGTAAAGGTCTTTGATGCGATTAAGAATAAAGTGGTCTCAGGATTGCATTTTTTAAATACTTCAGCAATATGAGAAGCATCGATGTTTGATACGAAGTGAACGTTTAATCTGGTGTGATATGGAGTTAAAGCTTCAGTAATCATAACTGGGCCTAAATCTGAACCACCGATACCGATGTTAACTACATCAGTAATTTCTTTGCCGGTATAACCTTTCCATTCACCTGAAATAACTTTCTCACAGAAAGCCTTCATCTTATCTAAAACTGCTTTTACGCCAGGCATTACATCTTTGCCATCAACGTATACAGGCTTACCTGAGAAATTACGTAATGCTGTATGAAGAACTGCACGACCTTCAGTACGGTTAATGATTTCGCCAGAGAACATTGCTTCAATGTTTTCTTGAAGTTTTGTTTCTTTTGCTAACTCTAATAATAGGTTTAATGTTGTTTCATCAATGATGTTCTTTGAGAAATCAGCAACAATATCGCCCTTTGCCAAGGTTAGTGAGTATTTGTCAAAACGGTTTGGATCCTGCTTGAACAGATCTTTTAAAGTACGATTCTTGGTAGATTCAAAGTGAGCTGTTAATTTTTTCCAAGCTTCAGTTTGAGTTGGGTTGATACCGTAAAACATGAAGATGTCTCCTGATAGCAGATTTTTAGTAAATGATCTTTAGTATATAAAGGTGTAATTAGTTTTATGATACATCTTTTTACTAAGTAATCTAATTTGTCCGTTCTTTAATCTCAATCTAGTGTTTTAAACCAAATTAAAATCAAGAACTTCAATTTAGTGTTAGAGTTCTGAAAACTTCAAAGCTGCATAACACTCTACAAAGCAAAATTTCTGTATTAACAGTAATTTTTACATCCAAGGGCTATTATACAATAATTATTGAGTGCTAAATCACACAATTCTATGCACAAAAATCAACCAATTTTGGATGTTTAAGTAGTTTCTCTAGTTAAAAATTGTCCTTTTTTAATTACATGATGCCGGTGTCAGAACGTCTTCTGGTTAGATCTGGTGAAAAACTAGGAGCTAAACGTTTAGCCAGTTCATGCACTACTTTGATTTTTTTATCTTTTGATCTGCTCTTTAAATTACATAAAGCAACTCTAAAGTTAGACCATGGAAGATCCTTGATTACAACTACATCATTTTTAAATGGTGAAATTTCATAAACCAATCGTGGTACTACTGATACACCAAAGCCTAAAGCGGTGAGTGACACAATTGCTTCATGACCTGATACCTCTGAATAGATATGAGGTGTGATCTCTTGCGAGGTGAAATATTTTTCAACTTCATACCTTAACTGTCCTTTTTCAGGCATTACAAATGGTGTTAATGAAAGGTCAGGATCTGATAAGTCAGTAGTTACAGAGAATCTTGGTTTTTTAGGAGCTATAAGAATGAGAGGAAATGTCACCAAATCTACATATTGAATTTCTGATGGCACATCATTAGGTAAGGCGCTGATTACAAAGTCATACTTAGTGTCATCTAATTTATGCAGTGCGTCAGCAGGATCACCTGTTTCTAACTTTATCTCAAGATTTGGAGCAGTAAGGTGTAGTTCGTTGAGTAAGCGCGGAATGAACAGATATGAAGCTGTAACCGAGCAATAAATTTTTATTACTCCTGATACGGCACCAACACCAGAATCTAATTCACTTTCTAATTCTGAATAAGCATTAAGAGTCTTTTTAGCAAAAGCTTCAAATTTTCTGCCAGCCTCTGTAATAAAGATTCCTTTCTTATCACGAATACATAACTTTGCGTTAAGTTCTCTTTCTAACTTATTTAAAGTACGACTTAAGGTAGAAGGGCTTACATTACATAATGTAGCGGTTCTAGTTAAGTTTGAAGTTTCGCACAACCTTAAAAATGCAGCTGCGTCTTTTAAATCGATCACTCTATATAGTCCTTAAAATTTTATATTGCATTTTTTGCAATATAAAAGAAATTATATTCCTTTTTATAAAATTGTGCTATTATAAAAATCAGTTACCACACAGGTAAGATTTTTTTTGGTTAATTTCATTTTTACGAAGGTTATAAAATGGCCAACTTTAATTATTTCAATACATTGAATTTACGTCAGAAGTTAGCTCAGTTGGGCTGCTGTGAGTTAATGGACCGTAGCGAGTTCGCTGATGGTTGCAACTTCTTAAAGGGTAAGAAAGTTGTTATCGTAGGTTGCGGTGCACAGGGCTTAAACCAGGGCTTAAACCTGAGAGATTCTGGTCTAGACGTTAGCTACGCTTTACGTCAGGCAGCTATTGATGAGAAGAGAGCTTCTTACAAGAGAGCTACTGAGAACGGTTTTAAAGTTGGTACATATGAGCAGGTTATTCCTACAGCTGATTTAGTAATCAACTTAACTCCAGATAAGCAGCACGAGAACGTAGTTAACTCAGTTCAGCCTTTAATGAAGGCAGGAGCTGCATTAGGTTACTCACACGGTTTCAATATCGTTGAGTTAGGTATGCAGGTTCGTAAGGACTTAACCGTAATCATGGTTGCTCCTAAGGCTCCTGGTACTGAGGTTCGTGAAGAGTATCGTCGTGGTTTCGGTGTTCCAATGCTATTAGCTGTTCACCCAGAAAACGATCCTAACGGCGAAGGCTGGGCATTTGCTAAGGCTTGGGCTTCAGGCTTAGGTGGTGATAGAGCAGGTTGCTTACGTTCATCATTCGTAGCTGAAGTTAAGTCAGACTTAATGGGCGAGCAGACCATTCTTTGCGGTGTTTTACAGGCTGCAACTGTAATGTGCTACGACCACGCAGTAGCTTTAGGTGCTGACAAGGCTTACGCTTGCAAGTTATTACAGTACGGTTGGGAGACCATCTGTGAGGCTCTAAAGCAGGGCGGTATCACCAACATGATGGATCGTCTATCAAACCCAGCAAAGATCAAGGCTTTCTACTTAGCTGAAGAAATCAAGACAATCTTAAAAGACCTATACTTAAAGCACATGGATGACATCGAGAGCGGTGAATTCTCACGTGTTATGATGGAAGACTGGGCTAACGGTGATGTTAAGTTACACACCTGGAGAGAGAACTACGCTAAGAGCGCATTCGAGAATGCTCCAGCATGTGATACTAAGATCTCTGAGCAAGAGTACTTTGATAAGGGTACTTTACTAGTTGCTTTCGCTAAGGCTGGTATTGAATTAGCATTCGACACCATGACTCATTCAGGTATTTACCCAGAGTCAGCTTACTACGAGTCATTACACGAGTTACCTCTAATCGCTAACACTATCGCTCGTCGTCGTTTATACGAGATGAACGTTGTTATTTCTGATACTGCTGAGTACGGTAACTACTTATTCGCTAATGCTGCAATTCCTTTATTAAAGGACTTCATGGCAAAGCAGAAGTTAGACGTATTCGGTGAGACCTTAAAGGGTGACAATGCTGTTGATAACGTTGAGTTAATCAAGATCAACGATCAGATCCGCAACCACCCAATCGAGGTTGTAGGTCGCAAGCTACGTGCTTACATGTCAGACATGAAGGAAGTTTCTGTTGGTAACAACTAATAGAAGTTTTCTAAACTGATTTTAAGGCCCTCAAACGAAAATTTGGGGGCTTTTTAATTGGATAAAAGAAAAGTCAGCTAACAGGATGTTTGAGATAGTTGTAAAGCAAAGAGAATTAGAGAATGCTCTCTAATTGTTTTAAAGCTTCATCAATATCAGATTTGTATTGTTCTTCAGAAGTTTTTGCCTGAGTTCCTAATGGGTAGTACTCGGTATCCTCAGCAGGTAGTTCTTTTAAGAAACGGCTAGGATGAATTGCATCAGGTACGCCATTTCTTTGGGTAACCTCTCTAGCTAGCAGCAAAGTTAATTCCTGTCTTGCTCTTGTAATACCTACATAAGCTAAACGTCTTTCCTCATCGACGTTATCAACGCCCTGGTTTTCTTCAGTTGGTAAAGAGTTCTTATGAGGTAGTGATCCTTCTTCCATACCAACTAAGAAGACATATGGGAATTCAAGACCTTTAGATGCATGTAAGGTCATCATCTGCACAGCATCATTGTCCTGATCGTCATTCTTTCTGTCCATCATTTCTCTTAGGCCTAATTTATCTACGGCTTCAAGGAAACTTAATGGGGTATCACCTTTTTTACCAGCGATAAGATCTGATATCCAGGATAATAAGATCTTTACATTCTTAATCTTAATTTCAGTTGCAACTTTACTGTCGGTATTGGCTTTTATATAAGCGTTATAGCCAATTAACTCGGTTAGCTCATCTGCTAATTCCTTGTCTTTGCCATTGAGAATGTATTGACGTAATTTAGTTAGTAAAATTACGAACTCTCCTAAGGATTTTTTCTGTCTTGGAATTAGATCTTTGGTGACATTAGGATTTAAGGCACTCTCGTACAGAGACTTACCGATTGCTTTTGCTTGAGAGAATAGGGCATTGATAGTTTCATGACCAATACCTCTTCTTGGAATGTTAATCACTCTTAGCAAGGCCATGTCGTCATATGGATTACAAATAACACGACACCAACTTAACATATCCTTAATTTCTACTTGCTCAAAAAAGCTGCTGCCTCCTGAGATAAAGCAAGGAATTCTAGCTTCTCTAAAAGCCTTTTCTAAAGGTCGTGATTGAGAATTACTTCTGTATAAAACAGCATAATCCTTCCATTGAGAATGTGTTCTAAACTGATGAGCCAAAATTAACTGTACAACACGGTCAGCTTCATCATTTTGAGTGCGTAATTCCATGATTTGAACTTTCTTTCCAACATTGGATTTTGTGTATAAAGTCTTATTGAAAATATGTTCGTTATTTGAAATTAACTTATTCGCACAGTTAAGAATGTGCTGTGTTGAACGATAGTTTTGCTCAAGTTTGATAACTTTTAAGTCAGGAAAGTCATTACTTAAAACTTTAATGTTCTCAGGACGAGCTCCACGCCAAGCATAGATAGACTGATCGTCATCACCAACAACGGTGAATTTTTTGTTTTTAGAAGTAAGGTATTTTAATAACTGGTACTGAGTTTCATTAGTATCCTGATACTCATCTACGAGGATGTATTTATAGTAGGAACTCCATTTATCCCTTACAGCTTGATTGTCTCGAAGTAAAAGAGTGGTTTTAAAGATTAAATCCTCAAAATCAGCAGCATTGCAGGCTGAGAGGTATGCTTGATATGCCTCATAGACCTGAACTCTGATGGTTCTTACAGCAATATCCTCAGGGCGTAAAAGACTAGTCTTCCAAGTACTGATATCTGTTGCTATCTCTTCAACAACAGTTTTCTCTGAATTATCAACTAAGATCTGTGGAAACTTTTCTCTGACAATATCTTTAATCAGCTTGAAGCTATCGTACTGATCAAAGAGGGTAAAGTTTCTGCCTAATCCTAGAGCTACAGATTCCTCTTTTAGGATGTTTAATCCTAGAGAATGGAAAGTAGAAATAGTGATTAAAGAAGATCTTTCAGAACCTAATTCTTGTTTTACTCTATCTCTCATTTCAGCAGCTGCTTTGTTAGTAAAGGTTACAGCGCAGATCTGCTGAGGCGCAATGAAATGTTTATTGATGAGGCTGACAATTTTAGTGGTGATCACACGGGTCTTGCCTGATCCTGCTCCAGCTAGAACCAGACAAGGTCCGTCTACATAATCGACAGCTTCCTGTTGAGCTTGATTTAACTGCATCCTAAATTCCGATGCACTTTACAAAGCTTAGAGGGACACCATTTTTATCAATAGTGTTGCAGATAAAATCACCGTTTGGTTGAACATCGATATCTATGTTTTGGAAAGAAAGACCTTCCACATAGTCTCTGTCTGCCTTGTTGCAAAGAACAATGATAGGAATACCAATGGATTTAACCTCAGAGGATAACTTGTCTAGCAGTGCTAAGGTTTCCTGTTGAGAGTAGGCACATAAATCTAACATAGCTACAAAGTTGGTATTTCCCTGAATGGTCTGAGACTCAATACCATCAATAAGCTGCTTTTCAATATCGTCATCTTTTAGCTCTAAGAACTTAACTAGTTGCCATTGAGATGCATCAAATGGTTGTTGTTGCTCTGCTACAAGATTTGAAATGTATTTCCACTGAGCTCTATTGCCCGCATAGACAATTGATGACAGTTTGGTCTTGATGATTTGACTTACAAAGCGTCTTAAAACCTGAGGTCTAGCGCTAAAAGAATACAGCGCACTTGATAACTCTAGAGTATTTAAATCCTCAGGAGCACAAATATATTTATAAGCAGTAGGAGCACAAATATCTTCAAAATGATAAGAGAGGATCTTATCTAAATTTGCTAGTCTTTCTTTTAACATGTCTTTATCGCTGTACAAAGCTTCATTGATGTCTTTGTAAGGATGAGCTAGGTTTAAACATTTAAAAGGCAAGCCTAGTTGATGCAGGTAAGTGCAGATTTTTGCTGTAGCTTCACGACCTGCTTCATCATTATCAAGCGAAATATAGAAAGTGTGTTCTTCAGTTGAATCTTTGATGCACTCTATGAGCTGTCTTACATTACCAGCTCCACCTAAAGCTATAGCTCTATAGCCTAGTGTTTCTAAACTTAAAGCATCAAATTCACCTTCAGTTATAAAGATGGTACCTTTTTGTTCTAAGGCTTCATGATTATAGATGTCAAAGATACCTTTTTTCTTATATCTTTCATTAGAACTGTTTGCACTAAGATCAGTATTTCTTACGCAGTAACCATGAATTCCATAAGGAATGATGGCTGCTTTCCAATAGGATTTCTGACCTGTGATCTTGTTAATTTCAGCTTGGAAGTTCTCATCAAAGCCTAATTTGAATCTGCGTATTACAGAATCTGATAAGCCTCTGTCTCTAAAATAAGAGGTCTTCTCAACATTTGATGCACACTGATTTACATAATCTGTAAAGTCATTTGCAGACTCTGAAGCATAAGCAAATGGTGATACTTGAGAATCACCAAATCTATGAGCAATATTCTGCTGATCGTTGAATGCAAACTGGTTTTGAGCAGAAGAGAATTGGTTTTGATTGTTTAAATTCTGCTGTCCAAAACTACTTTGCTGTTGACCAAAAGAATTGTTGCCAAATGTTTGCGTATTAGCATTTGATGGGGTATTCCCACGTAAGTTAAAAGGCTTTAACTTAGCTTCATCAAATGGAGAAATAGTATTAAATTGTCTTTGAGGTTGTGTTTGCTGTTGCTGTAAATTCTGATCAAACTGTTCATTATTATGGTTTTCATTAAAACCAAAAGGAACACGTACCTCTTTTTGAGAAGCATGAGAAGCTAAGAAATTGTTATTTTCAATTTCAAATGTAGGCTTTCTGATTTCAGGTTGCTTTTGATTGTTATAGTTCTTTAATACATCAATGAAACCTAAAGGCACCTTACCTATGTAAAGTTCATGTGCTTTGATAAACTGATGTGAAAAATCACTGATATTAAAATCGAGACCAATCAGATCAAAAATGTTATAGACAGCATTGCAGTTAAAACACTTAACTGTATAGTTAGATGCGTCATAACTCATGCTTGGAATATGAGCTGTGTCAGTAGGATTTAAACAAAAAAAGTTGGAATTAACATTAATTCCTTTACTTTTTAGATAATCAGGCAGTTTGCTTAATAAAAACTGCTTTTGCTTCTCAAATTCTTGCTCTTGCATTCTTAAATCCGTATCAATCAATATCAGTTCTTTGAGGTGATCTTGTTTATGATCCATGAAGAAATTAAAAGACCTGCTGATGCAGTTACACTCATTGAAGCGCCAAATGCAGGTAGATCACCACTTAGATAATCTTCTTTTGAAGAGTATATAGGCTTTTCGTTAGAAAAAGTGCAGCTAATATTGAACTTTTTGCTATTAGATTGAAATCCGTAATCCTTTCTTAAGCGAGCTCTCAGTTTTGAAATTAAAGCATCACCATTAGCGGTATTGATATCACCAATCTTTAGTTTTGAAGGATCTCGTCTGCCACCTGCACCACCTGCTTCAATGAAAGTTGCGTTGTGTCTGAACAGGTAATTGCAAACATATGCTTTAGCATCGATATCATCGATACAGTCACATACATAATCTGTTTTTCCTTCTAATACACCATCAATGTTCTCAGGTGTAAGTTTGGTTTCGATTACTTCAATATCTAAAAGAGGATTGATCTCTAAAAGTCTGTCAGCTAATACTCTTGCTTTGCCTAAACCAACAGTCTTTGAGGTGGTATGAAGCTGTCTGTTTGAATTGGTGATTTCGATAGTGTCGTTATCGATAAGAGTAAGAGAGCCAATAGCAGTTCTGCACAGAGCTTCTGTAGCCCATGAGCCGATACCACCTACACCGATAACGGTTACGTGTGAGCTTTGTAACTTCTCAAAACCATCGTTTCCGTATAGCGCTCTGATACCTCTAAAAGCCAATCTTTTATCAAAATTCATATCGTTTTATCCTCATCAAAATTTACATATATTTCATATAAATGTTCTTAAGCTAAAAATAAAGTAGGCTTCAAACGGCACTGTTTCAG
>OMZC01000091.1 GCA_900315395.1 uncultured Gammaproteobacteria bacterium | reverse complement strand
GCTGTTCAAGCCTGTTGTGTGTCAGATGCGCCAAAGAAAGCAGGACCTACTACAAAGGGATCAGCACGAAATGAAGCAATCTCTGCAATATTGCTGTCTTTTACGCCGCCGTCAACCTCGATACTGATATCATAGCCATCATCTTTAGCCATCTTTTTAACATCAGCAACTTTAGTTAAGGTAGCTTTAATAGTCTTCTGACCACCAAAACCAGGGTTTACAGTCATAACTAAAACAAAATCTAGTTTCTCCCACAGATATCTCAACATCTGTGGAGGAGTAGCTGGGTTTAAAGCTAAACCAGCTTTAATGCCCATCTCTTTGATATGAGTTAGCATTCTTTCAGTATGAATACATGCCTCAGGATGGAAAGAGATCCAGTTAGCGCCTGCGTTTGCATAATCATCAACGATATTCTCTGTTACAGGAGATACCATTAAATGAACATCAAAAACAGCATCAGGAAACTTCTTTCTCATAGCCTTTAAGAAAGCAGGTCCGAAGGTCATATTTGGCACAAAGTGGTAATCCATTACATCAAAATGAATTACATCTACACCTTCGTCTAAGGCCTCTTTTACATCTTTCTCAAGATTTAATAAATCAGCTGACAGGATTGAACCTGCGATTAAAAATTTCTTGGTATTCACTTATTGCATTCTCATTTCTGATTGTACTTTTTCAAAAGACTTAGCAAATGAGCCATGTGCTCTTAGAGAGCTAGGCAGAATTGCTGCTCTTGAAACAGCTTCTTTTGCGGTTAAAAAATCACCCATGACTAATACATGCCATGGAGCACCATTGCGAACAGTGGTGTAAATCCAGTATCTACCCTCTACATAGTCAGCTGCCTGTAATAGTGGAGCTCTATTGCGTCCTGCTAAAACCTGTAAGGTATAGTGACGAGGGTTCTTTGATAAAAGTTCATCATGTGAGCCTGGTACTGGGGTGCTTCTAGGACGAGCACGAGTATAGCTTCTGTTAGATGACTTTTTATTAGTCTTAGCATTAGCTTTAGCAGTCTTTATATTAGCTTTATTGTCAGCTTTTTCTTCCTTTTGAGGATTGTCTTTTAAAGCTAAGGCATCAGCTTTCTTTTTAATTTCAGCTTCTTCTAATGCTTTTTGCTCTAAAGCTTTCTTTTGAGCTTCTAGAGCTTTAGCATTTTCAGCATCTTCTTTAGCTATTTTGTCTTTGAAAAGAACATTATTCTCACGGCTTAAAACCTCAGGCTCGTTTGAATTAGCCTCTTCTTTAGAAGTTGCTGACTCATTAGTTGATGAGTTTGTAGCTGATGAATTATTTACAGATGATTTGTCATCACCTTTAGCAGCATCAGATGCATTATTAGCATCGGTTTTTACAGATCCTGCCAATCCTTGCCTGGGATTACCTGATTTGTCATCAGCCTCTTTCTTTTCAATTTCATCTAAAGCATTGCCATCTAAGGTTACAGACTTTTTAGTCTGAGCATTAGTAGTCTCAGCTTCAATACCACCGTTAACGTCTGGTAATAAACCACCATCGTCATTTACAGCGTTAGAAGCATCACCCTTAGGGCCTTTAGCATTGATATCGCTTACAGCACCTGCTGATACTGAAAGAGGATCATCAGCTGTAGTTGAGCTGTTAACATCTGAGCCATTCTTTTGAGCGCTCTTTTGAACAGATTCAACAATCTGTACACTATCAGGCTTTTGCTCAGGAGCTTTACCAAAGATACTGTCAACAATGTTTGATCCCATAAAGACAGGTACAAGACAGGCTAGCACAATGACAATGCAGATAATTGAAATGAAAATAGCAGCTGAGCTGTGCTTTTTCTTACCTGACTTTGCATTTGGCTTTACGTCAAGTGATACCTGTGGCTGTGATGACTTATCATCGTTTACTTGAATAGGATCGTTCATAAGAGTCTCCGTTAATTTAATAACTCTGCTGATGTTACCTTCACATGATGCTAATGCATGAGGTAACTTTGGCAGAATTGTTTTGTAAACCTTGTCTAATCTTGCAAATACGAACATCTGCTCGCACAAAGCGCTAGCTTCATCGATGGTAATTGCAGGAATGGTGATCTCATCAATTGAGATCTTATTGCTGGTCTTTTCAGCAATTTTAGTCTGTACCCATAGTGGGTGACCTGTAACTAAAAATGAGAATCTGTTTTTTCCAAGATTATGCTCATAAAGCTCAATGAGTTCATCAAAGAATGAACTTATGGCACTGTCAGCATCGTCGACAATCACTAAAAAGCGCTGTCTTACTGGAATAGAGAGTTTAGCAAAACTCTGATAGAGAGGTTCTGTATCATCCCATTTTTCATTAGGAGCAATCTGCTGTAAGAACAGTTGACGCAACTGCTCTTGGGTCATCTCATCCTGGCATGGAATAAAGACCGCTAAAAACTTGCTCTCAAGTTCATTTACAACCTGCTCACACAAGCTGGTTCTGCCAGAGCCAGAATCGCCTGAGAGCATGACAAAGTTCTCACCATATAAGAACTTTTCATGAATAGCCTGTGCGCAGTCTAGTAATGACTTAGGAACAGAGAAACCTTGATGATGCATGCGCATACTATGCTTTTAACCTGCTAATTAGAGCCTTAACCTCATCATCTGATACGTCTGAGAAGATCTTAACCTCACCGATACGTACAGGCAGTACATAGCGAATTACACCATGACGAACTTTCTTGTCATGACGCATGTGCTCGATAAAATCGTTGCCAGTCATTTTCTCAGGAATTACTGTTGGTAATTTAGCACTCTGACATAACTCTAACATCTTATCAAAGTCGTCATGGGTGATAAGTTTTCTGTCTAATGCTAAAGCAGAAGCTATCACCATACCTAAACCTACAGCCTCACCATGTAGCCAGGTACCAAAGCCTAAATAAGCTTCGATAGCATGACCGAAGGTATGACCGTAATTTAAGATTGCACGTAAACCATGCTCCTTTTCATCTTGAGATACAACTAGTGCTTTAATCTCACAGCAACGCTTTACGATGTGAGATAAGGTATCCAAATCATAGGTAAAGACTTTAGATACATGCTCTTTTAAGAATTCAAAGAACTTGTCATCATAAATGATACCGGTCTTTACTACCTCACCTAAGCCCGCGGTTAACTCACGCTGAGGTAAGGTCTTTAAACAGTCCAAATCAGCAATTACAGCTTTAGGCTGATAGAAAGCACCGATCATGTTTTTACCTAAAGGATGATTGATAGCAGTCTTACCACCTACAGATGAATCAACCATAGCAAGTAAGGTTGTAGGGATCTGCACAAATGGAATGCCTCTTTGATAAGCAGAAGCTGCAAAGCCTGCCATATCACCTACGACACCGCCACCTAGGGCAATCACAGCACCGTCTCGACCGAAATCCTTTTCCATAAGAGCAGTTAAAATCTGCCACCATGAGTCTACGGTCTTATAAGCTTCACCGTCTTTTAGAACACACTCACTGACATTAAAATCATGCTCTTCTAACTGAGTTTTTAACTCATCAAAATATAATGGACCTACAGTGGTATTAGTAACCACCATTACATCAGTTACCTTAGGTAGAGCTTCTCTAATCAGCTCACCATAATTTAAGTCGGTACCAATATAAATTGGATATGATCTTTGGCCTAAACCTACTGTTATAGTTTCCATGAGTATTCCTTTAGTTTTGCTTTAATCTGTTCTACGCAGTCATGCACATTGTTGTGGCTTGAATCAACAATGAAATCACATGCTTCTCTATAAAGAGGATCTCTTACTTTAAAAATGTCTTCTAATCTCTTGCGTCTGTCATCGACTGCAATCATTGGACGGTTATTATCTTTTAAAGTTCTTAAATATTGAGAATCCACATCTGCCATCAGGTAAACTACAAGACCATTTGCTTTTAAGAGCTTGCGGTTTTCCTCACGACCAATCACACCACCACCTGTGGCTATAATAGCGTCTACTTTAAGACAGCGTTTTAAAACCTCAGTTTCTATATTTCTAAACTCTTGTTCACCGTCATCTTCAAAAATAGCAGGAATACTCTTACCTGCATATTTGACGATTTCCTCATCTATATCTAAAAAAGGTCTTTCGGTTACTAAAGCTAGTGATTTACCAATACTGCTCTTTCCTGAGCCCATAGGTCCTACAAGAAAAAGTCTATCTTTACATTCTAAGGTCATCTGCTATCCGTTTTTTTAATTTATTTGAATGAATTTTAACTCATTTTCGCTTTTAGCTGTACATTAGTGAGCACATTTTGTGTTGATTTACTAAAGAGAATAAGTTGATTTACTAAAGAGATCGATTTTGATTAGTAAAGAGAATTAAGTGTGCTAAATTCTCCTGATAAAGCTCTTATTTTTTGGCTTTTCTAAAAAGAGTCAATTACAGCCATTTTGGCGATTTTTTGCTAAAATGAGCCATCAGTTTTTTGCATAGAGGCTTTTTGTGCTTTTTAAATACGTTAAATTTGCCTTCTGGGCTGCTTTGTTTGGTGTCGGTGTATCAGGTGTAGCTGGTGCTGCCCTGTATTATCAGACCTTAGGTGATCTTCCGGATGTAGAACAGTTAAAGGAAGTTACCTTTGAAACTCCTATGAAGATCTACTCTGCTGATAACAAACTCATAGGTGAGTTTGGTGAGAGCAAGAGAATTCCTGTTGCCTTAGACAAGATCCCTTTAAAGATGAGACAGGCTTTTTTGGCAATTGAGGATACACGTTTTTATGATCACAGCGGTATCGATCCTATTGGTATCGTCCGTGCTGCTATTGTTGCTGCAACCTCTGCTTCTGCTAAACAGGGTGCTAGTACCATTACTCAGCAGGTAGCCAGAAACTTCTTTTTAACTAGAGAAAAGACTTTAAAGAGAAAGATTAAAGAGGTCTTTATCTCATTGAGGATCGAGCAGGTTTTAACTAAGGATGAGATCTTTGAGTTATACCTAAATAAGATTGCTCTAGGTCACCGCTCTTATGGTGTAGCAGCTGCTGCTCAAACCTACTATGGTAAAAACTTAGATGAATTAACCTTAGGTCAGATGGCAACTATTGCTGGTCTTCCAAAGGCTCCTTCATCTTTAAACCCTATTTCTAATCCTGAAAAATCAAAAGACCGCCGTCACTTGGTTTTAGACAGAATGTACTCTTTAGGCTACATCACTAAAGATGAGTACGATAAAGCTGATGCTGAGCCTTATAAGGCTGAGTTCCATGCAAGTAAACTTGAAGCTTATGCTCCTTACGTAGCAGAAAAAGCAAGACAGTTAGCTTTAGATAGATTCGGTCCATCTGCCTATACTGACGGTATTGAAATTTACACTACCGTTTTAGCTAAAGACCAGGAAGCTGCTCACGAGGCTGTCTTTAGAGCGGTTAATGACTATGACAAGCGTCATGGCTATAGAGGTTCTAAAGAGAACATCAATGCTTTAAAAGAAAAAGATGATAAGTTTGATGTGGATAAATACCTTTACTCTAAAGATATTTACCACTATATCCACCCTGCTGTAGTTACAGCTTTAGATGATAAGTCTGGACTGTTACAGGCCTACGGCAGAAAAGGGCAAGACATCACCATCAGCTATCAGAACCTAAAATGGGCAGCTCCTTTTATCAATGATAAAAGACAGGGACCTACTCCTAAAAAAGTATCTGATGTAGCTAAATTAGGTGATCTTATCTTCTACAGCATCAATGATAAAAATGAAGCTGAGTTAGCTCAGGTACCTGAGGTTGAAGCTTCAATCGTAGCTTTAAATCAGTACAACGGCGCTATCGTAGCTATGGTTGGCGGTTATGACTTTGCCAAAAGTAAGTTTGATAGAACCACTCAGTCTACCCGTCAGACTGGTTCTAACTTCAAACCATTCCTGTACTCAGCAGCTGTAGCTAAAGGCATTAACATCAACTCTATTTTCCAGGATGAACCAATTAGAACTTGGGATCCTGGTTCACGTACCTGGTGGGAACCTAAAAACTCACCTAACCGATATGACGGTCCAATGTCTTTACGTGAAGGTCTGGCTCGCTCTAAGAACGTAGTGTCAATCAGACTTATCCGTCAAATTGGCGTACACAATGTAGTTGAGCATGTAGAAAAGTTTGGTCTTAATGTACCTCGTTCACAGCAGGTTGAAGCTATGGCTTTAGGCTCTGTTGAGGTAACTCCACTTGATCTGGTTACAGGTTATGCAACCTTTGCTAACGGTGGCTATAAGATTGAACCTTACCTTGTATCAAAGATTGTTAAAAACGGTGGCATTGTTTATCAGTACAATCCAAAAGTAGCTGATCCTACAGCACCTGATATTGTAAAAAATGGTATCAAGCTTGAATACGAGGATGGCACCACCGTTCCTGACAATATGGCAACACAGGTACTCTCTCACAAGAATGCTTACATCGTAGCTGATATGATGAGATCAGTAATCTATGGTGGTGAAGGTCTGTCAGGTCCTTACTGGGGTACTGGTTCTAGAGCTTCTGCTACAACCGGTAGAACCGATCTGCACGGCAAGACTGGTACTACCAACAATGTTCATGATGCTTGGTTCTCAGGCTTTAATGGCAACGTAGTTGCAACCTCATGGATGGGTTTTGATACTGACCGTGATTTAGGTTGGTCAAGAACCCAAGGCCCTGAAGGTGGTGCCTATTCAGCTCTACCTATTTGGGCAAGATTCATCAAAATTACTGAAGAAGGAAAGCCTGCAGCTCCACTACCTATTCCTGAAGGCTTAGGTAAATGTACCAATGCTGGTATTACTGACTGGTGCATCTCTGGTGGTACTTCAATTTCTGAGGCAGGTGAATCTGCTCCTACAGATGAAAATGGTGAAAGTGGCCAAACTGATAACAGTGTTGAAGATGGCTCAAGCCAGACTGAGGTAGATACCTCTAACATCAGTTCAGATAATATCTTCTAAAAAGAGCATCTTAAAAAAGCTCATCTTCTAAAAAGAAGATTACCTTTTGATGATTCAATAAAGCACATCTTTGGATGTGCTTTTATTTTGAGTAACGCTTAAAGTAACAGAACAACTTACTTCATAGCAAACAATCTTTCTTATACGTGTTTTTCTAAAGCTGTTCAATTCAAGATGTAGTAGCGTTAGAATATGTCGCGTCTTTGGAGGATGACATGACTATTGATATCTACGTATACCTAATCGTATTACCTTTCATGTTTTTAGCAGGCTTTGTTGATGCAATTGCAGGCGGTGGTGCCTTAATTGCGCTGCCAGGTATGTTCATCGCAGGACTTCCTGCACATACTGCTTTAGGTACCAATAAATTTGGTGCAATGTTCGGTACGCTCTTTACCACCATCAGATTTATCACCAAAGGCTTTATCAATCTAAAGATTGCTGCAATAATTGCCATTTTTACAATCTCAGGTGCAGCTCTAGGTACTAATCTTGTGTTAATGGTATCTAGCAACAGTTATAAGATTGCGCTTCTAGTAGGTCTTCCAATTACAGCTTTCTATCTTTTAAGAAAGCGTGCGCTAAAAGATTATTCTGAGGAGATCCCTCAAAACAAACTCATCATACGCTGTATTCTCATTACTTTTATTGTGGGTATTTATGATGGCTTTTATGGACCAGGTTCAGGTACCTTTTTGCTCTTGTGTTTCTGCGCTTTTACCCACATGAGTGTCCAAAAATCAAATGGTCTTACTAAAGCTGAGAACTTAATTTCAGACATCACATCCATGATCTTATTCTTAAGACACGGTGATGTTCTGTTGCCTTTAGGTATTATGGCTGCAGTAGCTAATATTGCTGGTAACTATCTTGGAGCTAGATTCTTTGAAAAGAGAGGCGCCTTTGCAACCCGTCCGATTATGATTGTAGTGATTAGCCTGTTTATTCTAAAGGTAGGCTATGATGTAATCACAGGACAGTAAGAGTTCATTGCTTTACTAGTACTCTTATAATTGAAGTTCCTGATGATCATGATAACGAAGGCTGTAACTATTTAAAGTTACAGCCTTCGTGTTTTAATAAAACTTAAGTTTTAGCTGTTCTTATTTTGCTTTAGTAGCTTAAAGCTTACTATAGCTACTACAAAGACACCTATACCTAAAAGCTCAAATGATCTCTCTAAAGATGAGAGCTTTGAGACATAACCTATGATTACAGGTCCTAGTAAAATACCTGAGTAACCTAATGAGTTAATAATTGAGATTGCTGACTGAACCTTAATTCCAGGAATTGATCCTGTAAAAGATACAAGCTGAGGCACGATATTACCAGCACCTAAACCGATGATAGTAAAACCAATCATCATACCCACATAATGCTCAACAGTTGCAGTAATAAAGAAACCTGTTGCCACCATTAAGGCTCCAAATACAACAGTTCTTCTGCGACCTATGGTAGTTACAAGCTTATTTCCTGAGAATCTAGCAATAGTCATGGTTACAGCAAAGAAAGCATAGAAGTAACCAGCTACCTCTGGAGTAATACCTCTGTTCTGTGTTGCAAAAACTGTTGACCAGCTCAAAAGCGCACCTTCAGAGCCGTACATGATAAAGCACAGACAACCTAATACAATGATCACAGGAGGTATTTTATGATGCTTTGCATTGGTATTTGTTTCTGCTTTGACATGCTCTGCATTGAAAGATTTAACGTCAGAAATTAAAGCTCTACAACCTACTAAGGTTACACCTGTCATGATTAAAAACAGTAAGAAAGAGCTCAAATGAATGCCTAAACCTATGGTTAAAAGTAAAGACATGATCATGGAACCCACAATGGTACCTAATGAATAGCCACCATGGAAACCTGACATTAAAGGACGCTTGTAGATATTCTCAACTATAACAGCATTTACGTTTGATGAGACATCAATCGCAATTAAGCTTGCGCCAAAGATGGCTAAGATTAAACATAACAGCCACTCATGGTTTACAAAAGAAATACCAATAAGTGACAGACCTAAAACTATACAGCCAGTGATAGCTACAAGTTTAGGACCAAACTTTGAGATCAAAGGTCCTACTGATGGTAATGCACACAGAGAACCAATACCCATAGATAACAGTAATCGACCAAACTGCGCGTCATCGAGGTTCATACCCATTTTCACAAATGGAACCATTGGTGCCCAAGCAGCTTCAATTGCGCCTAAAACACCAAAAGATAACTGATTTGATATTAAAAGCTTACGATTCTGATCCATAAAAAATTCCTTAAACCTAAAAGGTTAGAGAAATACTTTACAAACACTGTTAATCAGGATTTTAAGCTGTGTATGAGGCATCCATATACCTGATACTATGCCTGACAATATTCCTGATTAACGCCTAATTTTTGGTGATTATAAGACAAGCTAATTTAATTGTGTTACACAGAATTTATACACAAAATTAAACCTATTCTTACAATAACAACGTTTACAAAAGGCACATCATACAGAAATGTACACAAAAAGCGATACACTTCAAAATAAAAAGTTTCTGGAGGGATGATTTTTTCAATTTTCAGGAAATTAAAAGGCCGTAACTCCACAAAAGAGCTACGGCCTTCACAAAATTTAAATTATTCTAAGCGACGATTACATCATGCCTGGCATACCGCCCATGCCGCCCATAGGAGCTGCAGGAGCTGCGTCATCCTTACGAGGAGCATCAGCAATCATGCACTCAGTGGTTAGCATTAAGCCAGCGATTGAAGCTGCATACTGTAGAGCTGAACGGGTAACCTTGGTAGGATCCAAAATACCCATCTCAATCATATCGCCGTACTGCTCGGTACCTGCATTGTAACCATAGTTGTCTGAACCGTTACGAACTTCGTTAGCGATAACAGAAGCTTCCTGACCTGCGTTGGTTACGATCTGACGTAAAGGAGCTTCCATTGCAGTTAATGCAACCTTAATACCTACGTCCTGATCCTGATTATCGCCCTTTAAGCCAGCAATCTTCTTAGCAACGCGAACTAATGCTACACCGCCGCCTGGTACAACACCTTCTTCAACAGCAGCACGAGTTGCGTGCATAGCGTCTTCTACACGATCCTTCTTCTCTTTCATAGCAACTTCAGTTGCAGCACCAACCTTGATTACTGCTACGCCGCCTGCAAGTTTAGCAACACGCTCTTGTAACTTCTCACGGTCGTACTCTGAGGTTGACTCTTCGATCTGCTTACGGATCTGAGCAACACGCTCTTCGATAGCCTTTGAATCACCTTCACCATCAATGATAGTGGTGTTATCCTTGGTGATTACAACACGCTTTGCAACACCTAGGTCATCTAGGGTAGCCTTATCAAGCTCCATACCTAATTCTGATGAAATTACAGTACCTGCAGTTAGAATTGCGATATCCTGTAACATTGCCTTACGACGGTCACCAAAACCAGGAGCCTTAACAGCTGCAACCTTAACAATACCACGCATATTGTTAACAACTAAGGTTGCTAGAGCCTCTGACTCAACATCCTCAGCGATGATAAGTAATGACTTACCAGCCTTTGCAACACCTTCTAGGATGGTGATTAAATCACGGATGTTTGAAATCTTCTTGTCGCAAAGAAGAATGTATGGGTTCTCTAATTCAACAGTACCAGTCTCGGTCTTGTTTACGAAGTATGGTGATAAGTAACCACGGTCGAACTGCATACCTTCAACTAGATCTAACTGATCCTCTAAGCCCTGGCCATCTTCAATAGTGATAACGCCATCACGACCAACTTTCTCCATTGCGTCAGCAATTAAGTTACCAACAGTTGCGTCTGAGTTAGCTGAAATGGTACCAACCTGAGCGATTGACTTCTTGTCTTCGCACTTGATTGATAACTTCTTTAACTCTTCAGTTGCAGCTGCAACAGCTTTATCAATACCGCGCTTTACGTCCATTGGGTTCATACCAGCAGCGATTGACTTTAAGCCTTCGTTAACAATTGCCTGAGCTAAAACAGTAGCGGTTGTGGTACCGTCACCTGCTGCATCGTTAGCTTTTGATGCAACTTCTTTAACCATCTGGGCACCCATGTTATGGAACTTACCCTCAAGCTCGATCTCTTTAGCAACTGAAACACCATCTTTGGTGATTAGTGGAGCACCGTAGCTCTTATCTAGAACTACGTTACGGCCCTTAGGACCTAAGGTAACTTTAACAGCGTTAGCTAGAACGTTTACACCCTCTAACATCTGGGCGCGTGCTTCGTTTCCGAAAATTACTTGCTTTGCAGACATTCTAAATTCTTCCTAAACTTAAAAAATGATTCTTTTAGCTAGCTTTGTACTAGTCTTCAACGATTGCAAATACGTCAGTCTCAGAGATGATAACTACATCCTTACCATCTAACTTCTCTTTTTTGCAACCATAGCCTTCGTTATAGATAACAGTGTCACCAACTTTTACGCTCATTGGAGATGTTGTGCCGTTCTCAAGAACACGACCTTTACCTACTGCAACAACCTTACCGCGAGTTGACTTTACTGCTGCGCTACCTAATAAAATACCACCTGATGATTTGGTTTCTTCCTCAAAAGGCTCAACAATAACGCGATCATACAAAGGAACTAATTTCATTTGTTTCTCCACGGCTATCTACCGTAATATTCTTTTTTAGTCGGAAAAAGGCGTCCGACTGTCACCTAGCGTTTATCTATTAGTACAAGATAAAGCATTTAAACTTTTCACAACACTTAAAATGGGGATGGATTTTTTCTTTTCAAGAGAAAAAAGTAAAAAAAATAAAAATATTTTTTACTTATTGTTTTGTAAGTATTTTTAGACAAATTATTTTGAGTTTACATGAAAAATGTAAATGGTCTGAAATAACCTTTTAAACATTTTAAGGCAGTCTCAAAGCAGACTGTCTGTTCATTAAAAAATCAGTGTGATTAGTCTCACAAATCTGTACATAATTGCATTTTTCTTGCTGTCTTTAAAATTGCCTGTAAAGGCACTTTAAAAGCCCATAGTGAGGTGCACTTTTTACGGCTTTACTTTCGTCATTTTTCTAAGTCATCGATCTGTACCGATCTGCAATCGATCTTTACAGTTCATCTGAGTATGAGTTTGCACTTGCAAAATTGCACCAGATAAGGCTCTAAAATGCCTTTGCTATAATACTTGTATAGGATTTTACAAGGATTGTAGCAGTGGAACATCAGACCCTAAAAAACAGATTCAGAGATATCTCTGAGAAACTGGAAAAAGCAGTTTCTCACGATCCTGCATTATCTGCACTTGTCAGTGTATTGATGACTTTATTTGAAACTTTATCAAATATGTTCGCAAAGCAAGGTGTGCAGTTAGTTTTACAGGGTGAACAGCTGTCCAACCTTAACAAGCAATTAGCTATACAGATTGAGCAAAATGCAGAACAAAAGGTTACCATTGAAAAACTTATGGCTTTAATAGACACACTCAATATAAAGTTAGGAAACAGAACCTTAACTACCAAGAAACTGAGTGATGAGAATATCAATGGTAGGAAGAGTGAGAAAAAGAAAGGTATAGACTCATCTAGTAAAGAGAAGAAGCCTAAAGCCAGTAAGAAAAGCACTTCAACCTCAGATGACATCAAAGTCGAGGAAAGACAAAGATGTGTTGATGTTGATGGAACCACACTTACTGAAAAATTAACCAAGCACTAATCATGAAAATGTAAAAGACGATACGAAGAATTGAAAGATATGAGAATACTCGTTGTAAAATTTGAATTGTGAAGAATAAAACCATGAATATCTCATATTCACTTTTATTCAATCTAAGTCATTCTGAGAGTAAAATTATTTTGTATTCATGAGGAAAACTAGATCAAGTGCATCAATTGATGATATCAAAACTTAATCAAAACTAAACTGGCTATACATACAAAGATCTTGGTGAAGAAAATCTTCAGAAATTTGCTGATGATTTAAAACGTATAGCTCAGTTTAAAAGGCGTCAAAACTCAATTGTTGCGAATGCTCAAGAACACCTACAATCTAAACAACACTCTGATACTCTGTAAAAGATCTTACCTTAGGATCTGCATTAAAGACTGCAGCTATTCTTAACAATTCATTCTTTTTAGCTATGATGTTGCCATAGTCACGAGATTTAATCTGTTCTACTGCCTCATTAAGCTTTGTCTTTGCTTCAGTCTCGTTTTGAGCATACTTAAATTCGATGACAATTCTGCGTCTATTGGTTTCAATCATTAAATCTGCTCTGCCTTTAGCCTGATGAACTTCTGAGGATACAGTCTGTTTTGCTCCTAGCAGATAAGCTTTAACATAGTTCTGTACAGCTGATTCTGAATTTAATGGATAGGCATCATAGGTTACAGTGTTTATCATGGTGTTAAGTAAACTAATGATGTCTTCAACAGAACCTACAGCCAAGATGTTCTCACCTTTTGAATTAGAAACACTTGTATTGCCTTTAAAGAATCTTATAGCTAGAAGTTTATTTAACGCTTTATAAAGTTCTCCATTAGGAATACCTAAGAACACATCAGATGATTCTGTAAGTGAAGAACGCAGTGTTAAATATCCAGTCTGACACATCAGTACATTCTGATTGATGGTAGTTAATGATGTTGGATTTTTAAAATCCTCATCTGATACTTTTAATAATTTATCTTTATCTAAGTAATCAAAAATATTTAGCTCATGAGTTTTTTAATAGTTAACTAAGATAGATGGCAAACCACCGTTGTCATACCAATACTCACCAAAATAAACAAATCCATTTCTTATCAAACTTTGAAAAAATTTATTTACTGACCAGGTACTGAAGACTTTCTTTTTATAGAATTCATCAAAGCAGTAGCCATCATAGCTCTGTGTCATCATATCTAACATTGACTCAAGCTTGTCATCAGTTACTTCATCTACGCTACAATTATTCTCATAGGATGCAGCTAACTTTAAATAATCAATGTAGTACTTTTTAATCTCGTCGCGGGTAAAACCTATCATCTGAGAATAAGCACTTTCATTAGTAATGTCGTTAATATCAGAGCCGACAGAAAAGATTGATACATCCTTTAATCTGGTAACTCCAGTTATTCCTAAAAACTTAATGGCAAATTTATCTTTGATGTTGGCATAAAATCTTTTTATTTTATTTTGGAATTGCTTATATAAATCATCATTATTGATGTTAGAGGTCAGCTGATAGTCATACTCATCAATTAAGATCACTATTTGTCGCTTCTCTTCTCTTAGCTTCTCAAGCATACTGTCAATAGAGTCTTCTGGCTCTTTTTTTTCGACATAACCTTTAACGCTAATTTTATTGGCAAATTCAGTTATATATGAATTTAATTTGTTCTTAAAATCCTCTAATGAGGTGTTATCTAAATTTAAAAAATTCAGCCTTAATACAGGATAGGTAGGTTCAGTCCACTTGTCATAAATCCAGGTACCTTTAAAATAAGGCTCTACACCAGTTTCAAATAAAGTGGCAATAGTATCTAACGTAAGAGACTTACCAAAACGACGTGGACGGGAGATAAAAACTCTTTCAAGTTTTACTAGGTCTTTAATATATTTTGTTTTATCTACATAAATGTAATTATTTAGATAAAATTTTATAAATGAGCCTGTTGAGCTGATATCTTTCATATGTAATTATCTCCAAACCTACTTCTAAGATTATAGCTTGAAAAGCTCTTGTTTTGCCTTTATTTGTGGCATTTTCTGCACATTTTGAAGACGTTAAAGATAAGCACTCAGTAATTCTTGGTTGCTTATTTTGAGATTACCTGTTTTGAGCCTTGTTAAAAGCCTTTAAAGAACGCTCATTAAAGATAGTGTCTCAACTGTTCTTTACTCTCAAAAAGAACTTTTTTTAACCACTAAGTGATTTTATTATCTAAAACAGATAGTGATAGATATTAAGGATCCTCTAACTATAAGAGAGTATTAGTTGATTTAGCTTTAAGAACTAAGAGATGAAGTGAATGGCTTGGTTTGGCTTAATAAGAGAATTTACTTATCTTTAAAATTAAAGCTCTAACCAAAGACTAATATCTTTTGATTAGAGCTTGTTTATGTTCTTATTTTAAAGATAGAGCTTAAGAATTATTTCTTAGCTTCTTCTTTTTGCTCAGTCTCAGCCTTAGGAGCAGGCTTTTCAATCTTTAATAACTGAACGTCAAAGATTAAAACTGAGTTTGGTTTTACAACCTGAGAAGCACCATTCTCACCATAAGCTAACTTTGATGGAATGTAGAGGATGTACTCTGAACCTTCGTTCATTAACTGTAAACCTTCGATCCAGCCCTCAATCATGTTCTCTAATGGGAATTCGATTGGCTTTTTAGACTCATCAAAAGTTACGCCATCAATGGTTGTGCCCTTATAGGTAACAGTGATCTTATCGCCTTTCTTAGCGGTCTCACCTTCACCCTGTTTTACAACCTTGTACTGTAAGCCTGAAGTTGTGGTTACAACACCATCTTTCTTTGAGTTAGCAGCTAAGAAAGCTTCACCAGCTTTTAAGTTCTCTTCAGCTGATTTCTTCTGCTCTGCTGCAATCTTTTCTTGGATCTTAGCATCAAGATCTTTTAACACTTTCTCGATCTGAGCTCTGTCTAAAGCTGAAGCGCCGTTTACACCATCAGTGAAACCTTCGATTACTTTTTCAGCTGAAATTGGACCGATTAACTGCTCCTGGCTCTGTTTCATCTGAGCTACATACTCACCTAAAGAAGCGCCGATAGCATATGCTGCTTTGTCCTCAAAAGAGCTCTTATCATTTAGAGCAGCAGATGCTGTTGCATTTGCGTTAACAACTGCACCATTTGCTGAAACTGAAACTTCGTGATCGCATGCACTTAAAGATAATACTGATGCTGCCAATACTGATGCGATGGCAGTCTTTTTTAATAATGTGTTCAAGATAAATCTCCAATGTTTCCTTGAATTCTTTATTTAAAAATGTTCGAACGACTTTACGTTTTGATGGTACATCTTACCATGTTTTAAGATCTCAAATGTACCATTTTTAATTTCACCAATTTTGCTTATTTTTACAGCACAAGCTTTTGATAATTCCTCTAGCTTGTCATGGTTTTCCTTTGGTGCTGTAAAGAGCAACTCATAATCACCGCCACCGTATAAGCAAAGCTTATCCTGCACTTCTTCATCTAGGTTGTAGACTGTAAACTCAGAAGGTTTTGGTAGCTTTTCCACATCGATTTTGGCGCCTACATTTGAGCGATCTATGATATGTTTTAAGTCACCTACAAGTCCATCTGAGATGTCCATAGCACAGTGTGAGTAATTTACAAGCTTTTGAGCAAATTCACATCTATCTTCAATTAACATGCTCTTTTCATAGCAATGAGTAAAAGCATCTTTTCCATCAATTAAAGTATCAATGCTGATATGCTTGTAACCTAGTTCTACAGCAAGACCTGGTAGACCTAAAGTACCTGTAACATAAATGTCATCATTTACTTTAGCTTTATCACGTCTTAAAGCCTTACCTGCATCCACTAATCCATAAGCACTTATGGTAATCGATAACTCACCTTTGGTTGTATTACCTCCAATTAGAGGAATATTAACTTTTGAAGCTAATGTGAATAATCCTTTTGAGAACTCTTCTAAAAAAGCTTCATTTGCCTCAGGCAGTGTTACAGACAGTGTAAAACAGTATGGTTTTGCTCCCATGGCAGCTAGGTCTGATAAGTTTACCAACAAAGACTTATAGCCGACATAGTAAGGAGAGGTGTTTTTAAAGAAATGAATACCCTCAATCTGGGTATCGGTGGTGATGGCTAGAGTTTTTCCTTCAGGAAGGTTTAATAAGGCACAGTCATCGCCTATGCCTAACTCGATACCAGTACCTCTGTCATTCTGACAGAAGTACTTTTTTATAAGTTCAAATTCGCCTAGTGACACTAGTGAGCCTTAAAAGACTTAACAACCTTATCTAACACACCGTTTACGAACTTGTGGCTATCCTGCTCTGCAAATTCCTTTGCAAGGATAATAGCTTCGTTGATAACTACACGGTATGGGACTTCCTGGCGATACATCAGCTCAAAGGTACCTAAACGTAATACAGCTTTATCCACCTGATCAAGATCGTCTAATGGACGGCTTAAATATGGAGCATAAACAATGTCGATATCACGAACATTGTTAATTACGCCTGATACTAGATCGTGGAAGTAATCAAGATCGGTGCCTTTCATTGGCTGATCTTCTAAAAACTGTTTTTCAATTTCAGTTGGGCTTAAGCCGGTTAACTGCCACTGATAGATAGCCTGCATCGCAAAGTGTCTTGCCTTGTGACGCTGAGCTGGTGTTACTGCACCTTCTGTTGAATCCATCTTTTTAAATCCTTTATTATTTTTAAGTTTAAAGTTCTTTAAGATCTTTTGACCTTTTAAGAACTTTTACTAATGATACTTTTCTTTATAAGTACACTTACTAGAACTGTTTTACAACATTTACCATTTCAAGTGCAGCAGAAGCAGCTTCAGCGCCCTTGTTACCGGTATGAGAACCTGCTCTCTCTAAAGCCTGCTCTAGGGTATCAACAGTTAATACACCGTTT
Organism: uncultured Gammaproteobacteria bacterium; assembly: GCA_900315395.1. Classification (GTDB taxonomy): domain Bacteria; phylum Pseudomonadota; class Gammaproteobacteria; order Enterobacterales; family Succinivibrionaceae; genus Succinivibrio. Next base: position 31,255 of record OMZC01000091.1, on the reverse strand, counting down.
GATACAGGGATAGCATACTTTAAGGTTACCTGAGTGATGCCCTTAGCACACTCGTTAGCAACAACTTCAAAGTGATAGGTTGAACCACGAATTACACAACCTAAAGCGATGATAGCATCGTACTTTTGTGATTGAGCAATCTTTTCGCATACAACAGGGATCTCAATTGCACCTGGAACACGTACTAAAGTAATGTTCTCCTCAGGTACCTCACCTTCACGCTTTAAAACGTCGATAGCGCCTTCAACTAAACGCTCACAGATAAGGCTGTTAAAACGAGATACTACAATAGCAAACTTGCCCTCTCGGCAAGGCTTGTTACCTTCAATTACTTTGATAGACATATGTTCTCCAAAATTATTTAAAACCGTTCATGAGCAGTGAGCTCATAGTAATAGCAGAGCTCTTTTCTCTCTTGCTATTAGATACATTATTCTGTTGTAAATTATTCTGCTGTAAATTATTCTGTTGTAAATTGTTCTTGGTGTTACTGATATTCAAAGAAGTACTGCCCTGATTTAATCTATATGCAAACAGTCTTTCAAGGTATCTAGCCAGTACGTCACACTCAAGATTTACCTTATTACCTTCTGAAAAGTTATCAAAGTTAACATTACTTTGAGTATGAGGAATTAAGGTTAATCTAAAGGTATCACCTTTAAGCTCATTTACAGTCAAAGACACACCATCTACAGCTATAGAGCCCTTTGGGGCTATATAGCGTAAAAGCTCATTTGGAGCTTTTATCCAGATATCATAAGCTTCATCTAGGGTATGTTTTGAGACAACAGTACCAATACCATCAACGTGGCCCTGTACGATGTGACCACCTAAATGAGTTGATGGAGTGCAAGCAAGCTCTAGGTTTAACTTATGACCTTTAGCGTAATCACCTAAACAAGTACATTTTACAGTTTCAGCTGATACGTCTGCATAAAAAGCATTGCCAGACATAGCTGTAACTGTAAGGCAAACACCATTGTTAGCAATAGAATCGCCTAATTTTACACGCTCTTTTAATTTAAAAGACTCTGGTGTTTCTACTAAAATCTCATAACCGTGGCCATGCTTTTTTAAAGCTTTTAGAGTGCCTACAGCTTCAACAATACCTGTAAACATCAGTTACCACCTGCTAGATAATGTAAGAGCACATCAGAACCGTACTTTTTAGTCTTATATAAGGTAAATTCCTGACACTTATCTAGAGATAACGCATTCTCAAGATTAAATGCAGCACGTCCATCTTTACCTAAAACCTTACCTGACACAAAGAGGTAAAGTTCATCACAGAAGCCTGCGTTGATAAAAGCTGAGGTTAAAATTGAGCCTGCCTCTACCATCACACGACGAATTTTTAATTCACCCAAATATTTTAACAGATATTCAAGATCGATTAGATCATGTCTTAAAGGCATAAAGATGCGTGTTACATGCTCATCTACAACTTTTTCAGTACCAACTAGCTCTGAGTCTGTAGTACCGTTAACTAATAAGGCCTTACCTTCTTTAAAGATCTTATATTTTGTAATATCCAAGTTTGAGTTGGTATCTAAGATAACCTTTAAAGGCTGTCTTAAATACTCTTTATCAATCTTTTGATAATACTTGTCTTTTAATTCGTTGTAGCGCACAGACATTGAAGGATCATCTGCAATTACAGTATTTACACCTGTAATGATGCAGTCTGACTTTGCTCTGATGTCTTGAACTTTCTGACGGGACTTAGGACCTGTGATCCATTTGCTTGAACCGTCTTTTAGAGCAGTTTTGCAATCTAGTGACATACCTACCTTTACAGATACATAAGGGATAGGTCCTGTAATAGATTTCATGAAAGCACGGTTTTGGAATAGAGCTTCTTTTTCTAGTACATGCTGAGTTACTTCAATACCAGCATCACGTAAGATCTTAAAGCCTTTACCGTTTACTTTAGGATTTGGATCATCTGCAGCAGCAACTACTCTTTTTACCTTCATCTCCACAAGCTTTAAGGCACATGGAGGAGTTCTGCCATAATGAGAGCATGGCTCTAGAGTTACATATACAGTAGCGCCTTCAACATCAAATGAGGCATCCTGTAAAGCCATAATCTCAGCATGTGGACAACCAGCTTTATGGTGGTATCCCTTGCCGATGATTTTACCGTCACGGACAATGACACATCCTACCGCAGGATTTGGGTAGGATGTGTATAAGCCGCATGATGCAAGCTTTAGGGCTTGCATCATGTATTTTTTGTCAGTTTCTAAAACTTGACTCAAAGTAAATTTCCTATCTTGAGACTATTAGTCTTTGTATACAGGGAATTTAGCGCATAGAGCCTTAACACGCTCACGGCACTTTAAGATAACTTCATCATTCTGATAGTTGTCTAAAACATCACACATGATTGAAGCTAACTCTTTGATCTCTGCTTCTTTGAAACCACGACGGGTACATGCTGGAGTACCAACACGGATACCTGAGGTGATGAATGGAGAACGTGGCTCACCAGGAACGGTGTTCTTATTAACAGTAATGTATGCCTTGCCTAAAGCAGCCTCAGCATCTTTACCGGTCATCTCTAAGCCGATGAAATCCATTAAGAATAAGTGGTTGTGGGTACCGCCTGCTACAACTTTGTAACCGCGCTTCATAACTTCTTCAGCTAATAACTTAGCATTAGCTACAACCTGCTTCTGGTACTCAACATACCATGGCTCCATAGCCTCTTTGAATACGATAGCCTTAGCAGCGATAACGTGCTCTAGAGGACCACCCTGTGTACCTGGGAAGATAGCTGAATTTAATTTCTTGTAGATAGCTTCGTCATGGCAGTTAGATAAGATAAAGCCTGAACGTGGACCACCTAATGACTTGTGAGCAGTTGAGGTTACAACGTGAGCATAATCAATTGGGCTTGGATATACGCCAGCTGCTACTAGACCTGCTACGTGAGCCATATCAACTAATAAATATGCACCAACTTCGTCAGCGATTTCACGAAGTTTCTTCCAATCAACGATTCCTGAGTAAGCTGAGAAACCACCGATGATCATCTTTGGCTTGCACTCTAATGCTTCCTTACGGATTGCATCGTAATCTAACTCACCCTTCTCGTTAACTTCGTAACCTACAGCGTGGTAGATTTTACCTGAGAAGTTTACAGGACAACCGTGAGTTAAGTGACCACCTGAAGCTAATGATAAGCCCATTACGGTGTCACCTGGTTTGCATAATGCCTGATATACAGCATTGTTTGCCTGAGAACCAGCATGAGGCTGAACATTTGCGTAATCGCAGTGGAATAACTTGCAAGCTCTGTCAATTGCTAACTGCTCTACAACGTCAACGTATTCGCAACCACCGTAGTAACGCTTTCCAGGATAACCTTCAGCGTATTTATTGGTTAGCTGTGAGCCTTGTGCTTCCATTACACACTTAGAAGCATAGTTCTCTGATGCGATAAGTTCGATATGATCTTCCTGTCTCTGGCATTCGCCGCTCATTGCGGTCCATAACTCTGGATCATATTCTGCGATTGACTTGGCTTTGTTAATGAAGCTCATGGAGTGTTCCTCAGTAGTTATTTAAGGTTACAGCACCTTTTAACAGGCACCTTATAAATGAAAGAAAAAACTGTGTGACTATTCTAACATTTTTTTGTGTTGTACATCATAGTTTTTACAAGTTTTCAGTGCTTAAATTTGCCAAATAAAAAAACACAAATTACATTCAGTAAGTGAGCCTTTTATTAGTTCTTTGTAGTGAGTGATTTTAGGTAAAAAAGGTCAAATTTTATAAAAAATACGGACTTTTTAAGAAAATTTGCGCCACTTTACTATAAAAATGATAAAATGCGCCAATTCAGTTTTTTGGAGTTAGATTTTGGCTAAATATTCAATATTAGTGGTTAATGGTCCAAACCTTAACCTTCTAGGTACCCGTGAGCCTGAGATCTATGGTCATGAAACCATTAAAGATCTTGAGAATATGCTCAAAAAGGTAGCAGATGAACTTAATGTTGATATTGAATGCTACCAATCTAATCATGAAGGCGATATCGTCGACAAGATCCAAAATTCCCGCAACAAAGTAGATTTCATACTATTAAACGCAGGTGCCTATACCCATACTAGTGTAGCTATTCGTGATGCGCTTGCAGGTATTGATATGCCATTCTATGAGATTCACATTTCCAATGTTCACAAACGAGAGGAATTTAGACATCATTCATTCCTTTCAGATGTGGCTGTTGGTGTCATTGTAGGTTTCGGACTTGATGGTTATGAGTTTGCTCTAAGAGGCGCTGTTCGTTTCTTAGACCGTAAGCATTAAGATTAGAATCAACTAAATAGGATATTTTTCATGCAAATTGATATTCATAAGATAGCTAAGCTTATCGAAATTGTATCTAAGTCAGATGTATCTGAGATCAACTTAAAGCAAGGCGAAGAAGAGCTTAAGATTACCCGTGAAAAGGCTGTAGCTCAGTCAGTTCAGACCGTAATTGCAGCTCCTGTAGCAGCACCTGCACCAGCTCCTGTACAGGCAGCTGTAGCAGCACCTGCTCCTGCAGCAGCACCTGCAGCTCCAGCAGCTCCTGATGCTGCTAAACTTATGAAGTCACCAATGGTTGGTACTTTCTATCGTTCAGCAAGCCCTACTGCAGCTCCATTCGTTGAAGAAGGCGCTTCAGTAAAAGAAGGCGATACCCTGTGCATTATCGAAGCTATGAAGATGATGAACCAGATTCAGGCTGACAGATCAGGTGTTATTAAGAAGATTTTGGTTGAGAACGGTTCTACCGTTGAGTTTGATCAGCCATTATTCGAGTTTGAATAATATAAGGGGTAACCCATAAATATGAAACTTGAAAAAGTTCTGATTGCAAACCGCGGTGAAATTGCTTTACGTATTTTAAGAGCATGCCGTCAGTTAGGTTTAAAGACCGTATCTGTACATTCAACTGCTGACCGCGATTTATTGCATGTTAAGTTAGCTGATGAGGCTGTGTGCATCGGACCTGCAGCTCCTAAAGACTCATATCTAAATATTCCATCAATCATCGCTGCAGCTGAGGCTACAGGCGCTAATGCTATCCACCCAGGTTATGGATTCTTATCAGAGAATGCAGACTTTGCTGAGATGGTTGAAAAGTCAGGCTTTATCTTTATCGGACCTACAGCTGATACCATTCGTTTAATGGGTGATAAAGTTTCAGCTAAAAAAGCTATGCAGAAAGCTGGCGTTCCTTGCGTTCCAGGTTCAGCTGGTGCTTTAGGTGAAGATTTTGAAGAGAACAAACGTTTAGCTAACCAGATTGGTTACCCTATCATCATCAAAGCTGCTGGTGGTGGCGGTGGCCGTGGTATGCGTGTTGTAAGATCTGACGCTGAGTTAGAGGATTCAATTGCCCTAACACGCCGTGAAGCTGACATGTTCTTTAACAACCCTGCTGTATATATGGAGAAGTTCTTAGAGAACCCTCGCCATATTGAGTTCCAGGTTTTATCTGACGGTCAGGGTCATGCTGTATACCTAGGTGAACGTGACTGCTCAATGCAGCGTCGTAACCAGAAGGTTCTAGAAGAAGCTCCAGCTCCATTCATTTCAGAGAAACAGCGTGAGACTATCGGTTCACGTTGTGCTCAGGCATGTATTGATATTGGCTACCGTGGTGCAGGTACTTTCGAGTTCTTATATGAGAACGGTGAGTTCTACTTCATCGAAATGAACACTCGTGTTCAGGTTGAGCACCCTATTACTGAAATGATCACTGGCGTTGATATCGTTCGTGAAATGATTTCAGTTTGTGCTGGTAACCCATTATCAATCAAGCAGTCAGACATCAAGTTACGTGGTCATGCATTTGAGTTCCGTATCAATGCTGAAGATCCTGCTACCTTTATGCCATCTCCTGGTGAGATTAAGTATCTACATGTACCAGGTGGTCCAGGCGTACGTTGGGACAGCCATGTATATCAGGGCTACAAGGTTCCACCTCACTATGATTCATTAGTAGGCAAGTTAATTGTTTACGATGATAACCGTGAGTTAGCTCGTCTGCGTGGTTTAGAGGCTTTAGATGAATTAGTACTTAACGGTATTAAGACTAACGTTCCTCTACACAAGGATCTGTTAACTGATCCTGTTGAAATCAAGGGCGGTGCAAGCATTCACTACCTTGAGCAGAAACTTGAAGCTGCTAAAGAGCAAAAGAAATAATCTTTGCTCTTAAACTAAAGCGGACCTTCATAGGTCCGTTTTTGTTTTCATTGGTTTTGTAAGTCAGGTTTTGTAAGATGAGAGCTGTTTTGTAAGAACAGTATCTGGTCTTATTTTTAAGCTCAAAGTCAAAGTCTGCCCTTTAATCTCTTTTAAGAAAGACTTTTACTTTAAGTTTACGTTACACCACCTTTTACATCATCTGATGCATTTTCATCATCTGATGTATTAACAATATTTTGTTTTAAGGCAGGCAACCATGCTCTATTTCACCTCAGATCTTCATTTATGTCATAAGAACATAATTAAGTATGCTCGTCCTCAATTTGAGTTTTCTGATGAAGGCTTACAGCAGTGTGAAGATCTGATGCTAAAAAACTACAATGACGTCATCACCGATGACGACATCGTAGTCTTTTTAGGTGATATAGCTTTCTTAAAGTCTGAATTTAAACCTCATATCTCTGAGTACTGCAAAAAACTTAAAGGCAGAAAGCTCATGCTCAGAGGAAACCACGATACTATTACGGATAAGTTCTTTTTAAACTGTGGTTTTGAAAAGATCATAGACTACATTCTCTTTGAGAATATCTTTATCTGTCACTATCCTTTATCAGAACCAGATTCAAAAAGAGAAGCTGAATTTAAAGAGATCTTTGAAGAGAATAACTGTAATACTGTAATCCACGGACATATTCATTCAAAAGAGCCTGATAGCTCTGATGGTATTGTGCGCTTTAATATGTGTGTTGATTATGCACCTAATCACTACTCTCCTGTGCTCTTTAATAACGAGGAGTTAGAGCATTACATTCGTAATGAGATCTTAGGTGAGATCCAAATTAAAGAGAAAGTAACCTTTAAAGACAAGCTACTTCATGCTGAGCATCAGGCATCTCAAAGGTTAAAGAGATTATTTCGTTAGGCTTTTAGTAATACATTATTTCCATTAACATAAGTTCTTTAACTATATTTCTGTTATAAATTAAACTTGCATACACCTACTTTAGTAATATTTGCTAATCCAAGTCAAAAAAAATATAGCCAACAAGGTGTATTCTTATTTTGTAGATTTTTGATGAGTTATGAATCTGAAAATTAGTAAATACGTTCTATATTATATTTTTGTTGACTCTCTTTATTAATAACAAGTTAAAAACAAAAGAGATAAGAAAAAAAGTTTGCATAAATGCAACTCACGAATAACTATCACTACCCTCTAATCTGTATTTTTTATAGGTAAAACTATGGAAAATTATTTAAAAAATCTGAAATATGTCCCATCAAACGATGAGAGTTTAGAAAATTACTCAGATTCTTTATCAAAACAAAAGCAAATTCCTAAAGTCTTATACCACTACACCAGCATAGAAGCATTTAAAGGAATAATTAATAATAAAAAAATATGGCTTACAAACAGTAAGTATTTTAATGATCCTAGTGAAGTTGAATATGGATTTAACCACATATCTAGACGAATTCCAAAACAATTTAAAAACAATAAATATTTAAAGGACTCTTTTAAAATATGGAAGTCTGATTTTGATGCTAATTTAGAGCACAGATATGTTTGCTGTTTTTCGAAAAAATATGATGACTTACCTTTATGGAGCACGTATACAGGGAATAAAGGATTATGTATTGAATTTGAAAGAAACGATAATCTATTAGAAAAATTCAAAATTGTACATTATATTCCTAAGTTGCTAGAGAACCGCTTAAATAATATTGCAAGCAATATTGTGAGTTTTTTCCCTGACGAAAAACAAATCATTAGAGAACAAATGGATATCCCTTTTGAAAACATTGACAATGCACCTACTCTTTTAAGTCAATTGCAAGATCAAGTAGACAACTGGTTAAGTATATACCTACAAGATATCTATCTTCAATTTAAATGTAAAGCTTATGAATATGAGAAAGAAATTAGATTAATACTGACTAAAGACGACCTAAAACGCTTAAACGCAGTTACGCAAGACAGATTTAAAGGTAATACTCAAATTTCTTACGCAGAACTAAGTTTCACAAATTTCTTGGAAATAAAGTCAGTATGCTTAGCTCCTGGTTGTAAAAACTTAAAAGCAGACTTAATTTCATACTTAAGTGAGAGAAATCTTTGCGACTCTAAAGGATATAAGAATGGAACAGAATTCGTCAAAGAATCAACAATACCTTTTCGAAATTTTTAATTTTGCATATAATCACTGATTGATGCCTTGTTTACCATCAAAAGGTAATACATCCATATACAGTTTTTTTATTTAAACAGACAAGAAGCTAGTTGTACTTTTACTGTTTAAGAACACATATACTAAGTTACGGACATTTTAATAAAGCAAAAAAATGAAATACATTGATGATTTAGAAGAAGTTATGCATATAACGGGCGAAACTAACTATGTTGAATTACAAAAAAAGGGGTATGACGTTCTCTCATATTTAAAAAGAAAGCAAGAAAAGATTTTATCTAAAATTGAAGAAATTCAGTCTATCATTGATGAATGTTCATCCGTAGCTTCTGGTAGTAAAAAAAACTACGAACCTAACCCATATGGGCCTAAGTCTAATTTTTCAGATGCATCTGAAGATGATTTACACTTTTAGATAAAATATCAAAATGAATTCTGAATATGAAATTAATCCTTGCGGAATAAATCTCAACAATTTTCAAAAAGTAGATAACAAAACTACGTCAGGAAATGTTACCGTTTTTTTTAGAGATCTAAAAAGACATCTTATAGAGTCAATAAAAAAATATGACATGATTCTTGGGGCTGTAGCTTGGATTACAGACTATGAAATTCTTGAAGAACTTTCAAAGAAAAAAAGTCTATTGGTCATTCAAAAGGAAGATTTTTTGCGTCCGGACATGAAATCAAAATTGAGTACCAACGATAAATTAACATTAAAAAAACTGTATTCGAGTTTTGATAAATTTGACGCCACAGAGATCGCAACTGGTCCTTTTTATCAAGACCTAAGTGGAAAATATAAAAATCTACCTCCTATTCTATGCTACGGAATTTACAACAAAGACAAAATGTACATGACTCCAAGAATGCATAATAAATTTCTTACTTTTCTGAAGAAAGAAGGTGATTTATATTTTCCAAAAGCAGTATGGACAGGTTCTTTAAACCTAACACAATTATCCCTTCATTCTCTTGAAAATGCCGTATTAATTAATGACGACTCGATTGCAAATGCATATGCGGAAGAGATGCAATTGCTGTACTTAAACAGTGACACTCTTAACTGGAGTTCTGAATGGGTAAATCCTTTTCTTAAAGCACAACTCAAGGAGTAAAAGAATGAAGCACATATATGATATTGAAGCTCTAATGCACAAAACAGGTGTTACAGATTATAAAGAACTTCAAAGTCTAGGGTATGATGTAATCTTTTATCTAAAAGAAAAACAACAGATACTTCAATCAAAGGTAGATGATCTACAACAAGAAATAAACGAAATCGAAGAAGGCTTAAATAAAAAAAATACACAAAAACATAATCAACAAGGCATTAAGAGTATCAAACTACACAGCAACTACAGCGATGATGGATTTGGTCCGGATATGGGATTCGATGAGTCAAGAATAGGAGATTCTGATTATGTGTATATCGGAACTTAAAGGTTAGATATATTTATTCTGAGGCTTCTGCTTTTCCCCCCAAAAAATATAATCGAAGCCTCAAAAATGCATATGTTTAACTTTTATTATTCAATAAAAACCATATGTTACTTGTTATTGCCTTTCCCCTATGCACCGATCTAAATAGAACTTTTTTCTCCCTGCATTTAGCGATGTGGATGAGAGTGGGCATTGTGATCTAAGATCAAAAGTCCTGTATACAGTACTATAGCAAGACCTAATGCAGTGTAACCTACAATCTTTTGTCCTACTGTTGATCCTCCACCACTATTGTTGCCATTGCTATCTTTATTGTTGGCAAGAATTTCAGCATTGAAGTTGTCGCTGTTGTAGTTAGCGTTCTCACAGATTGCAGCTGCTGAGAGATTGCATACCATCTTTTTATCTGAAGAGTTTTGTGCATTATTAGCAGGTATTGTAGAGCAGGCAGTAAGCATGATCATTGTACAGATCATTGTGGTTTTAGCTGTATTTTTAATGCATGCTCTCAATGAATGTTTCACTCTATTCTCTCCAGTAACTTAGTCTTTGAAGTATGCATGAGACAAGGGCATAAAGCTTTACACTACAGCATTGAAGATTGCTTGTCTTTACACTGTTGCTCTTGAAGCTTACCAATATCTTTCATTCTTTAAAGATTGCGTTGTGACCATATATAACGTCAAGCTCACAACTCATAAGATATGAATAGTACCAAGTTTGATGGTAGATTTACCATTCCTATACTCGACATATTATGGCTTCAAAATTTAGTGGATCCTAAGTATTATCATCTTTTGCAAAAAAAGTCACTAGTACTTCTCTTTCAATACTTGAACTTCATACAAACTTTTACTGTTTAAGTACACCATTATCATTAAATCCATGCTTTAACAGTCTTAATGAACCATCTATTGGATCATTGTTGTCATTAGACTTTACTGTAACCACACCTTCCTCTTCTAACATGCCAATAGCACTTTCTTTTTTAAAGAGGTGCTTAGGTGAGTTCTTTAAACTTTGTGCTACGCTCTTTTGCAATGGTTCTACATGATCTTTTGATAATAAAGTAAAGTCATGCAGTGCTTTTGAGAAGTTTGAACAGATAAACTCTGATGGTGATTTACCATCTAAAAAAGCTAAAACTTCAATTAAAGCAGATAACTGAGCACTTGGTCTTACACTTAAAACTTTATAGCTGTTTACATTCTCAGCTTTAATTCTGCCTTCATCTAAAGCTCTATTTTGAATATCCTGAATAATGCTCATTTAATACCTTCTAAAATTTCTTACTCTCTGTGTGATGATCTAAATTCTTGTTGAATGAACTAAGTTCTTGTTGGATGAAGTTATATGCTTTACTGCCTGTAAAACTCATTCAACAATGAGAACTTTGAGTTTTGTAAAACACCATGCTCTTAAAGCTTACTCACTTTTACCTTCATTCTTTCTTTGGTATTTTGTCAAAAGATTCCACTTTTCAAGACTCTTAAAGAGCATCTTGTATTGAGATGAGGAGATAAGATCCTCGCGCTCACAAAATTGCAACAGTTTTACACCTACTTGCAGATAGCTGTCTGAATGAGCAACACCTTCATGTTGAGAACCTGTCTTTTTACCACTAGGTCCATAGGTTAGTACTGATGAAACAAAGTAAGGAACAGATGCAACTTCATCTGTCCATGAAGATACATTTGATGATAGCTCTCCTCTTTTAGCATAAGCGTCAGCTATAAGACCAATAGCTAAGGCTACGTCAGCTGCAACACCTTCTTCATGAAGAGATTTTTTAAGATAGGTACATAAGATAAGTTCTATAAGATCTGACTTATTCTTGATGCCATAGTGATCTTGCAGAGCATTTAGTAAATTCAAATCGTCATTATCAAATTTGACATTGTATTTCTTTTCACTAGTGCTTTGTATTAAAGGTAACTGAGGCTCATTAAAGCAGCCTTTATCGACCTCAACACTGTGTTTTTCAGAGCCTATTTTTTTACTCATACAAGCCTCTTATCAAAATTATATTTAAGTCAATTATATTCATTATTTAAGTCAATTTTTGACTTATTTAAGATTAAAGCAAAATTGCTTGATGAAGTTCAACTTATTCAGATGACTGATTTGAGCTGTTGGCTAGTTTTGCAAATTAAACGCTCTTAACATATTTTATAATATTTTTATTCATACGATATTGTTTATATGTATAATAATATATACTTACAGATAATTAAAAGAGATGTCATTTCCTTTTGATAACAACAGTCTTTTAAATCAGGACTAGTGTTTTGACTTAATAGAAATCATATAAACAGGATCTTAAATAGAGGAGTTCAAATGAATCTGTATTTGAATCAGGATAACGTTCTATTCCAGTTCTTAAGAAACGATGATTACATTGATAAATCAGATCTCATTACTTTAACCAATGAGGTTATCGACACTGATGATTGTTGTATCTGTGTGACAAGACCTAGACGATTTGGTAAAAGTGCGGCAGCTAGAATGCTTAACGCCTATTATTCAAAAGGCTGTGATTCAAGGGATCTTTTCTCTGATCTTAAAATTGCTTCATCTCCTGATTTTGAAAAGCACTTAAATCAACATGACGTGATCTTTCTTGATATGACATCTTTTGCAGATAGAGAAGGTTATGGCGAAAAGTTTCTTGAGAATTTGAATTCAGAGGTTGTATCTGAATTTAAAGAAACATATCCTGAGCGCTTTGATAAAGATCATGATTATTCCTTACTTGATGCTATTCGTACCCTAGGCAAGAGCGTCATCTTTATTATTGATGAGTGGGATTTTGTTTTTAGAGAATATCCTGACAACAAAATTTTGCAAAAAAACTATATCTTTCTTTTACATACCCTATTTAAAGGAGTAGGTTCTCGTTTTGTAGAGTTAGCTTACATTACCGGTATTCTCCCTATTGCAAGATATAACTCACAAACTGTGTTTAATAACTTTTCTCAGTACTCCATCTTAAATTCAGGTAGGTTCGCTAAGTACTATGGCTTTACTGAAGATGAGACTAAGTCTCTGTGTGAAAAGTACCATCTTGATTTTGAAAAAACAAAACAATGGTATGGATGCTATAAGGTAGGAGATTTCAAAATCTATAACCCATGGTCAATCATGAATATGATTAGCCATGAGACGATAGACTGCTATTGGAGTAACTCGGCTAGTTATTCTCTTGTAACTACAGTAATCAACAGCAATTTTGAAGGGCTAAAAGAAGATGTTATAAAATTAAGCTCAGGACAGACTATTTTGGCAAGGCATGCATGCTGTTTTAATACTGCTGATTCAGTATTTTGCACCAAAGAGGCTGTTCTCATTTATTTAGTTTACCTTGGATATATTGGAGATGATATTGACAATAATCAACTCTATTTACCAAATGAAGAAACCAGAGGAGATCTTTTACGAGCAATTAGAGACAATCACTGGTCTCTTTATGAAAATGCCTTAAAGCTATCTAATGAAGTTATCTTTGCTGCTCGTACTAAAGATACAAATTCACTCGCAGTTCTATTATCAAAAGTCGATGAAAATGAAGATCTTGTGGAAAAACAGTGGGGTAGTAACACTTTACAAAACGTTGTGCTAATGGCTTTTATTGGAACTGGTTTTGCTTATTTTGCGCCTAAAATCAACTTTCAAATAGACGAGAGTCTTTTAGATAAAGGTGAAGCAAATATAGTCTACATTCCACAAAATGGCTCATCACACGATCTGCCTGCTTACGTAATAGAGATAAAAAAGGATGCTAGTGCAAAAGTTGCTCTAGAGCAGATAAAAAAGCCTGAATTTTTCTCTAAAGTAAGTGAATTTGCTGATACTACCATATTGATTGGGATTAACTACGACATCCAAGCCAAGCAATTTTCATGTGAAATTGAGGAATACACTAAATAGATATCTAGCTAAGATCTGCGTCCTAAATCTCTTTAAGATTTAGGACGTTTGTGAATTTAACTTTGGGTTCACCACAAACTTTAAAAGCAATCTAAATTACAGTGCAAGTTTAATTGCTTTTTCTTTGATCTTTAAAAGATCAGGATTTGAATACCAAGTAGGTATTGGCTTTTTAAAGTTATCAAAGTCTTCTCTTATTCTGTCTGAGTTTAACTGCATCTTAAGATACATTTCTTTACTCTCTTTTGCCTTCAAAGCACATTTCCAAAGAGAGTAAAGAGCACTGTATAAAGCAAAGTGCATCCAGAATTTAACAGGCACTACTGATGAGAAGTACCCATCAATTACACCTGCGCATAGCACTGGATATAACCCTGCGTTTTCAAATTCTAATGAAGCAAAATCCTCACACATACAGCCAGGTCCATATGAATATGAAGGCAACATTAAGATAGTACCGTCATGAGTAGTCATGATCTTCTGGTACTTTAAAGAGCCGTATCTCATCACTGGCCTGAAGATAGAGAAATAGTCATAACGAGTAGAGATAGCATCCATTGCTATTCTGTCATTTTTTAAATGAGGCAACTCTGCTACGTATGAAGCTATCTTTTCCATATAGGAAGAGTGTCTTTGATTGGCTTTTTCTATCTGTGCTTGAGTTAAAGACACAGAGTGCAGATCTTTTAAGATCCTGCCGATCTTTTTACCTGCTGCATACTGCCACTCAGGTGGCACTACACTTAAAAAGTCTTTTAAAAATCCAGCATCTTTGTAGGTAAAAAGAGCATTTACAAGGTTACCTTCAGCGTTCTCGTTAATAGAGATAGGCTCAAAGATGTTATCAGGTGCAGCCTCATAAAAGAACTGAGCACTCTTATAAGCTTTTTTTATTCTAGGTAGAACTTTTTTATCACCTTGCAGGCACAGGCATCTGGTACTTGCAGTTTTAATTACTGAGTACTCAACACTGTTTCCATCTGTGAATAGTTTTCTGTATGAAAGTTGCATACTACCTAGACTGTTCAACCACAAAAAAGCTTATCTAAAGCACTTATGCTTAATACTTTTGCCTAATAAAAGTCTGCTCGTTTTTAGAGTGTTCTTATTAAGAGTGTTCTTATTAAGAATGTTCTTATTAAGAATGTTCTTATTAAGAATGTTCTTAAAATCATAAGCTGACTCTATTATACACATCAGTATGTTAACTATCATCCACACAAGTCTCATTTGGCAAGGTGGGCTAAGTCATTTTAGTCTATGATTTTAGCTTACAAATGCTAACTATGATCGTGGATGAGCTTTGTCGTAGACCTGATGCATACGCTCAGTTGCAACATGGGTATAGATCTGCGTGGTAGTAAGTGAGGAATGTCCTAATAGCACCTGCACTGAACGTAAATCCGCATCATGATTTAAAAGATGAGTTGCAAAGGCATGACGGAATGAGTGTGGAGAGAAACTGTCAGTTAAGCCTAACTGTTTGCCATAGGTTTTAATGCGATACCAAAAAGCAATTCTGGTCATAGGACCAATACCCTTTCCTGATAAAAAGATATAAGGACACTTTCTTTGAGGATCTTTTTCTTTTCTCTTAGTAGAGATATAAAGCTCAATCCAATAGATAGCATCAGAGCACAATGGCACTACTCTCTCTTTGTCACCCTTACCTCTTACCATGACAAAGCCATCGGCAAAAAAGATATTGTCAAACTTTAATGAGATAAGCTCACTGATTCTAAGACCTGTAGCATAGACAGTCTCAAGCATAGCTTTATCTCTTAAACCTGTATGAGTATTAAGATCTGGGGCATCTAGAAAAGCTGCAACACAACCTTCGGACATGACATGAGGAATGTTTCTTATTATTTTAGGATTCTCAATATGTACACAAGGATCATTCTCAATTAACTTTTCTTTTTTTAAAAAGCCTGTAAATGCTCTTAATGAGCAGAGAAATCTGGCATTAGAGCTTGCCTCATGATCGATATTCTCTTTTAAAAAGGCCTCAATATGCTCTTGTGTAAAATGCTCATCATTTACAGAAAAAGTCTTATCTGTGAAATTTAAAAATCTCTCTACATCAGCACAATAAGCTTTAATGGAAAGTGTTGACAGACCATTTTCAAGTAACAGATAGTCACGAAAATTGACCATTAGTTCTGATGCTCTTGTACTCATGTCTTATCCTTTGAGCTATATAAATTGCCCTGAAAAATGATGTCTTACTGTGCTGATTTAGCTATGTAGCTTTAGCTTTGATGAAATGGAATGGCTTTTTGGTGTTCTTTACAGGATATAACCGTGTGATACACGGTTATATCCATCTTTTTAAATCTTTTGATTAAACTCTTTTGATTAAACCCTTTTAAAAACTCTTGTGAGTACTGTGTGCCATCTTTGACTGTAACAGAGTAGCTAATTTCATCGGTTTCAGTCTCGACCAGTACCAGTCTTCACTGTTACCTGTCTTTATCTGTTATCAATCTTCGCCTGTTATCAATCTTACAAATGCAGTATCACAACAGTACAAGAGCAAACCGTAAGAGTTTATTCAAAGTCACTACGTGACATATCAATTAACTGTGCCATTGAAGGAAGCTCTTTTTTAGAACTCTTTGTTACAGTTACATAGTATCTGTCATTCTTTGGAATGAGGCAGAAACGATAGACACCATCTGTCTTTGGATAGTAACTGATCTCTTCAAACTTTGAATTTGGATTTAATTCTACAGAACGAGCACCGTCTCTTAGAACTCCAGGTGGAGTTAAAAAGCCAAAGTTAGTTCCCTTTGACCAGTTCTCATCAGCAAACTTGAACTTGTATGGAGCCCAATCAGAACGTAATGTAGCTAGAGTGCAGTAACCGTGACCGTCTTTTCTCAAGCGATAGGTCTCAGATGCCTCATAGTCATTCATCTCACCTCTTAGATAGATAGCCTTATCATTGATGGTAAGACCTCCTGGTAATAATGTCTTTACAGCATTACCCTCATCTGAAGAACAGCCTGCAATCAGTGCACAAACAAATAACGCACTAAGGCCTTTTTTTATATTTTTCACAATGTACCCAATAATAAAATTTTTAAGATTTTTCTACTTATTGCTCTATTCTACACAAATTTACCACTAAAATACCTTAAAATATCTGTATTCATCTGTACTCTACTGAATTTTTTGATTTTATTTATGTCTTGTAAATTACCTTCAGATTTATCAGAAAATAAAGCATCTGCAAAAGATGTAGTCTCAAGTTCTGCCAAAACTCCTGACAAAATACCTTTTAGAGTAGGTCTTACAGGTGGTATAGCCTGTGGTAAATCAGGTATTGCTTCCTTGTTTGCTAAACTTAATGTACCGATTGTGGATACTGATGTTATCGCCCGTGAAGTGGTGATGCCAGGCACAAAGCTTTTAGGTAAGTTAGCTTCACGATTTGGACAGCACATCATCAAAGCTGATGGTAGTTTAGACAGACGACAATTACGTCAAATTGCTTTTGATAAAACTCATCCTGAGAACTTAAAAGATTTAAACGCTTTAATGGCACCTGCCATTGAAGATGAAACCGTACGTCAGGTAAAAGCACAGCACTCACCTTATGTCATTATCTGTATTCCCCTGCTCTTTGAGCATCACCTTGAATACATGGTAGACAGGATCTTAGTGGTTGATGTAGAGCCTACAATCCAGTTAGAAAGATTGATTAGTCGTGATGGCATTGATAAAGAGTTAGCACGCTCTATGATCGCCTCACAAGTTGATAGAGAAACAAGATTGAAAAAAGCTGACGATTTAATTGAATCTGATAACTCTCCTTTAGATAAAAAGGGCGATCTCGTGCTAAAATTACATAATCTATACCAACAGCTGGCAAACAGCCAAATTTAATGCATTAGAGTACTTTATAAGGTTATGTTTAATTACGAATTTCCTTTAAGCCCAAGAGCTAGAACATACCTAAAATTAGAACAGGTTTTTAAAAATGCTGAGCAAAGTTCAGATCTCAGTTCTATCCAGAACGTGATGTTTCTTTTGCGAGCAGTAGTAGATTTTATCGATCTTGTGGATGGTTCTAGTGCCATCAAAATCGAATTATTAAAAGATCTTGAAAAATGTGATGGCAGATTAAAAGGTTGGCTTACAGATCCTGAATGTGACAAGGATTTTGTAGCCGTACTGCGTGAAAAGATTGTTGAAGCAAAAAAGGCTTTAGACTCTTTTACCAGACAAAGAACCGTTTTAAAAGACGATCCTATCATCGAGCTTATCAAACCAAGATTTTTAACTCCAAGTGGTATCAACTGCTTTGATACTCCACTCTTTACCTATTGGTTCTCTCAGAGTATTGAGAAGAAAAAACAAAGCGTAGATAAGTGGTTACACGAGTTTGACTGTATCAGAATTCCTGTTTACACCATTCTCTATCTGTGGAGACTGTGTGCAAACTACTCTGATAGAGTAGCAAAATCAGGCTTTATGCAAGAGAGTGCTGATACTTGTGACTTAATCAACATTCAATATGATGAGAATGTAGCAGGTTACCCTGTTGTCAGTGGTTTCCAGTCACGAGTAAACATCAGATTCTTACCTTTTGACAAAGAGTCAAAGGTAGGTGATGTTCCATTTAAGATTGCTTATATCAAGAGTAGCTTACAGCAATGAGCCTGAAGGATTTACTTACACCTGAGCTTTATGATGAGGTCGTTCATGATGCCCATGATTCAGGTGTTGAGATTTTAGAAAAAGAAGGACAGCCTTTAAAAGTTAAATGTCCTATTTGCAAAAAAGAAACTGTATATGATGCTTCTAACCCATTCAGACCTTTCTGCTCTGAAAAATGCAGACTGATTGACTTAGGAGCATGGGCCAGTGACGAGCGTGTGATTAAAGGCAGACCTGTAGATGAAGATGAGGATGGTGAGCTTTTAAATGATCCTAATCTTAGAAAGTATAACTTTCCAAAAGAGTAGGCTAATTTATAGCAGATAATTCGATGTAGGATGATTCCTAAAGCATCGGTAAAAGCTTAATTAACTTCTGAAAATACAGGTTCAATTTAACAGATACAAGACTGAACTTACAGGATACGATTTTGAAAAACGAAGGGATTAAACAGTTTACTTTGGCAACTATGGCAATAGCTGTAAGCTTAGCTATTAGCTCTAATGCCTTTGCGCTTGAAAACGAGAAACAGTCTGAGGCAACAGAAAAAGATCAAGACAATTCTGTTACAGAGTTTTCTGTTACCACCACAAGAATTGCAAAAAACATCAAGCCTAGAGCAAATATTGTAGGTTCATTCTCAGAGCGCACCATGGAGATCATGAACTCTGAGGCTTCACAAAAGTACTTACAAAATCCTCGTGCAGCAGACAGTGCTACCTTCCCTATGAAACTTATCAATAAGTTAAATGAGAAGCCTTGGATAAATTCACCATCATTCCCTATTCGTGCTAAAGATATGGCCTGCTTCTATGGTGTACCTTCATACAGATACCCTCAGAAGTTTGATACTGATAAAACTCCTGTAGTTGTAACTGCCGATAAAGTATCCGGTAAGTTAAATGACAAGAAAGCTCATATCTTAACTTACACCGGTAATGTTGAGGTAACTCAGGGTGACAAGATCCTAAACTCAGATATCGTAGTCTATGACGGTAAAGAGAGAACTTTGACCACCAAAGGCAGTGCTGTCATTCATGAGCCTGAGTACACCATCTCATCTGATGAGGAGATGGTCCACAATCTTGATACTAAAAAGATGAACTTAACTAATGCAGAGTTCATCCTAAACGGTTCTGTGATGTCAGGTACTGCTGACAAGATGGATATTGATAATAAAAAAGGCTCTAAGACTTATAAAGGAGCTACCCTCTCAGGCTGTCCTGTTGACAAGAGATCATGGCATTTTTATTCATCAACCTTTAAAACTGAAAAAGATGCCTACTTCGGTGATGCTTGGAATGATGTACTCTTCTTAGGTAAGGTACCTGTATTCTATACACCTTATGCGCAGATCCCTTTGACTAAGAAACGTCACTCAGGTTTATTACCAGTATCTCTTGAGTACAAATCAGGTGAAGGTATCTCTTATAGTGCACCTATCTATTTGAACTTAGCTACAAACTATGATGCTACTATAACTCCAGGTCATGATGCTAAGCGTGGCAATATCTATGACTTGCAGTTTAGATATTTACCATTTCAGAACCTCTCAGGTGAGATAAACGCTACCTATTTACCAAACGATCCTCACTGGTCACCTAAGAATGATGACTACAGCCGTTGGTTTATTAACATTTATCAGACCTTATCATTCCTAGAGAATGATTTAAATTTCAGATTAGATTACAGTAAAGTTCGTAACGACGATTACACCTATCTGTCTGATGTAAGCCAGAAGAACGCAGCGATTACTGATTCAAGTTTGCAGCAGAGCTTTAAGGCAAGCTACGATCAGGACAAATATGATGTATCTATGGAATTGAGAAAGTATCAGAACATGTTCTCTACTTCCAATCTTTCTACATACAGACCATTTGCAATGTTGCCTCAGTTAAAGGCTAACACCTACGATTCATACGGTCCTTTCTACTTTAAGTTAAAGACTGAAGTTACTCATTTCTCATTAGACAAGATGAAAAATGACATGACCTTATCTATGAACCGTCTGCATGCTGAGCCTTCTGTGCGTTATCTTGCTTACGAAGGTTACGGTACCTCTATTGATATGGGTCTTACCGGTTTCTTAACTCATTACAGTCAGTCTGATCTTGAGTATTTAACCTCATCATATAAATCAAGATTAGGTTTTACTAACTACGATGACTCTGTAAATCGCGCTCTGTATTTAGCAGATGTTCATGCTAAGTCTACTTTTGAAAAGAAAGTTCTGGATATGAACCATACCCAGACCTTAGAGCCTGAGTTTAAGTATCAGTACATTCCTTACAAAGATCAGAGCAACATCGCCCTGTACGATACAACTAACCGTTATGATGATTACTACACTCTGTTCTCACCTAACCGTTATGCTGGTATCGACAGAATTGCTAACATGAACATGGCAACCTTTGGTTTGACCTCTCGTTTACTTGATGCTCATGATCGTGAAGTTTTACGTGTAGCTGTTGCTCAGGGCTATAACTTCTCTGATAACAGAGTAAAGTTGCGTCAGACTGATACCCTAAGTACCAATCCTAGAACTCCACTTGAAGCTTTAATTGATGTGGTACCTTTTGCTGGTATGTCAATTCATGCACAGGCTCAATACAATCCTGACGGAGATGAGTTCTACACTTACAGTGGTTCTGCCCGTTATACCGATCCTGCAACAGGTTACATGATAGGTCTTTCATACCGTTACTATAAAGACGGTAACTATTATGTAGAGAACTACAAGCAGGTTGACTTAAAGCAATTAGGTGTTGAGTTTAAGTTGCCTATATCTTCAACATGGAGTGCATTTGCAGCTTCCTACAAAGATATTGAGCAATCCTACAATATTGATACAAAAGTAGGTCTAAAGTATGACGATTGCTGTTATGCTGTTACCCTGCTCTATGAAAACTATTTGAAGATGGACTGGTCTAATATGCAACATGCTCCAGATAAACTCATCGGCGTACAGTTTGAGCTAAAAGATCTCTTTGCAATCAATGTAAGAGGTATTACCGATCCTAATGGTACTGGTACACACTATCTGCCATCACTGGATCCTACTAACTTAAACAGATAATTTTGAACTTTATACGAGACATTGAATCTAAATCAATGTTTGCTGTATAAAGTAACTTAGTACAGTAAAGCTATATAAAGATATAATTCTTAACCATCTGTACTAAGTAATTGCTAAAAAATAGCTGTTACCATAGTAAATAAAGACTGTGGATAGATATTTGTAATTAAGATAAGTTTTAATAATTAACAGAGATTACACAGACAGAATAAGGTAAATTAAATGAGATCACATAACAATTTAAGCCATAATTTAAGCCAAAAACTAAGCCATAAATTTGGCAAGATTGCCTCTCTTAGTGCTGTTTTACTGGCCTTATTTGGCAACGCCTATGCAGAAGAACAGGTTTTAGATTCAACTGCAGCTGTCGTTAACAACGGAATTATTTTAGAGAGTGAATTAAACGCTCATACTCAAAAGTTGCTCTCACAATATGCAGCAACTGGTGCTAAGGTAGATGAAATTACCGCTCGCCGTCAGGCTCTACAGTCACTGATCACTCGTGAGCTGATTTTACAGATTGCTCAGACTAACGGTGCTGAGGTAACTGATATGCAGTTAGACTCAACACTAGAGTCAGCAGCACTGCGTAACAACACCACTACTGACAAGATTTTAAAGAGCTATGGTCCAAATCTTACAGAAGCTCAGGCTCGTGAGAAATTTAAAGAGGACTACTTAATCAACGAAATTCGTCGTTCAAGTGTTCGTCAGAGAATTCATATTTCACCTGTTGAAATTAACACCTTAGCTAAAGCTTTAAAGCAGCGTGGTAGTGTTGAGCCTATGTACCATATTGCTCAGGTGGTAATTCCATTATCATCAGCACCTAGTGAAGCTGAATACAACCGTGTTCAAAGTGAAGCACGTCAGGCTTTAAATTCAATTAGAAATGGTGCTAATGTAGCTGAAGTTGCAGCTAAATACGCAACCTCAGAGCAGAGTGCTGATATGGGCTACTTACCAGAGACAGCAATTCCATTACCATTCTTGCCTGCTATCTTAAATGCAAAGCCAGGTGACGTAATCGGACCATTCAGATCATCTATTGGTATGCACATCATCAAACTTTATGATGTATCACATTCAGCTGTAACTCCTATTAAGACCTATGACGCAGCTCATATCTTAATTAAGACCTCAATCATCTATTCAGATGAGGCAGCTGTTGCTAAGTTAAAGGATATCGCATCAGAAATTAACAAAGGTACTATCACCTTTGCACAGGCTGCTAAGCAGTACTCAGAAGATCCAGGTTCAGCAATTAAAGGTGGTGATTTAGGTTACGCTGTAGCTGATATTTACGATCCTAACTTTGCTAAAGCTTTAACTCAGTTACACGTAGGTCAGATGAGTCAGCCTGTAAAATCAGCTTTTGGCTGGCACTTAATCCTGTTAAAGGACACCAGAGTTGATAGAGATTCATTAGAAGTTTTCAAAGAGAAAGCAAACTCAATTATCTTTGAACGTGAATTCAATGAAGATGTAGTTTCATGGGAAAGATCATTACGTGAGATGGCTTACATCCACGTTATCGATCCTGAATTAGTAAATTCAGGAGTTTCTCTTGATCAGGACAATAAAGGCAAGAATACTCTAAAGCCTACTAATGACGATCAGGGAAGCCAGCAATATTCAGAAAACAGCCGTTTCTTAAATTAAAGCACGGCCTAAATTTAGAGGTTAAATGACATATCGTTTAGCAGTGACACCTGGAGAGCCTTCAGGTGTCGGTCCAGAGCTGATGTATCATCTGTCAAAACTAGACTTAAAAGATACGCAGCTTGTTATCATCGCATCAAAAGAGCTAATCGCACAGCGTATAGCTCTTTTTAATTCTGATAAAACTCAGTCAATAAAACTAATTGATTACTCTAAAGACAATTTTGTACCACAAACTAAAGGTACTTTATGTGTTTTAGATGTACCTTTAGCTGTTCCTTCAATTCCAGGAAAACTTGATAAGAGAAACGCCAAATACGTTTTAGACTGTCTTGATATTGCCTCAGATAAGTCAGAATCTGGTGAGTTCTCAGGCATTGTAACCGGTCCTATCAGTAAAGCTGTAATTGCAGACACCGGACTTAACTTTACAGGTCACACTGAGTATTTCCAGGAAAGAACTCATACTAAAAAAGTAGTGATGATGCTAGGTTGCAAGAAGTTTAATGTAGCTCTAGCTACCACACACTTACCTTTAAAAGATGTATCTAATGCCATCACTGAAGAACTTTTAGTTGAGATTGTAACTATTCTAAATCACGATCTTAAGACCAAGTTTGGTATTGATAAACCATGCATCATCAGCGCAGGTTTAAACCCTCATGCAGGTGAAGATGGTCATTTAGGTATGGAAGAGATAAACACCATCATCCCTACCTTTGAAGAATTAAGATCTCAGGGTATCAACATCATCGGACCACTTCCTGCTGACACCATGTTCCAGCAAAAGTATATTGATAAAGCTGATGCCTTCTTAACCATGTACCATGATCAGGGCTTACCAGTTTTAAAATATGCAGGTTTTGATTGTGGTTACAACACTACCTTAGGTCTACCTTACATTAGAACTTCTGTCGATCATGGAACTGCATTAGATTTAGCAGGTACAACCAAGGCAGATCCTGGTTCACTGTTTGCAGCAGTAGAACTGGCTCATACTATGGCACTACGTAGCAGGAGATAATATGGCTTTACCACCAGTACACATGAAAGCAAGAAAACGCTTTGGACAGAACTTCTTAGTTAACGATCACATCATTTCTCAGATCGTTGATGCTATCAATCCTAAAGAAGGTGAACACTTAGTTGAGATTGGTCCAGGTCATGCAGCTTTGACAAGACCTGTTCTTGAAAGAGCAAAAGCTCTTACAGCGATTGAGTTAGACCGTGATCTTGTTGAGATCTTAAAGCACGATCCTTTCTTAAAAGGTCTTACCATCATTGAAGGTGATGCTCTTAAGGTTAACTTCGAAGAGTTAGAAGGCGCAGGTCAATTACGTGTTTTTGGTAACTTACCATACAACATCACCTCCCCTATTATCTTCCACCTACTTTCACAAAAAGGCATTACTGATATGCACTTTATGCTACAAAAAGAAGTAGTTGAAAGATTAGCAGCAGGTCCTAGCACCAAAGACTATGGTCGTTTAACTGTAATGACTCAGTTCCATGCTCAGGTAATTCCAATGCTTGTAGTTCCACCTTCAGCATTCAGACCAGCTCCTAAGGTGACCTCAGCTGTTGTACGTCTAAAGCCTAAAGCTTTAACTGATGAAGAAAGATCATTAATTCCATATTTAAATAACATCACTACCACAGCTTTCTCAGCTCGTCGTAAGACCATTCGTAACTCTCTATCTAAGTTCTTTACTGAAGAGGAGTTAAACAGCTTTGGTCTTGATCCAATCTTACGTGCTGAAAACATCAGTGTGGAAAAATATGTAGAACTAGCTCGCGCTTTAAAATACAGGAATAAAGTCTAATGGCAGCAAATTCACCAGTATTTGAACTTTTACAACGTAATGAAGAGGAATTTGTAGGACGTGATCTTATCATCGCAGGTGATATTCTCGATCCTATGGTGTTCTCTTTAGTTAAAAGAGCTCATAGCGCTACTGTAATTGTAGACAACTACGTTGTATGCAAAAAGATGGCTGCTATGATTGGTAAAAGCATGGATGACAGCTGTCCTCAGGTAATTGAGTACAAGCACGTAAAGTTAATCTTTGCTGATGTGAAATCTGCTTTATCTCATACTAATGAAGCTGACACTCTCTTACTTTTACTTTCAAAAAGTAAGCAGCAGACTTTAAAACTATTAAACACTTTAAAGTCTAAATTAAAAAAAGAAGCTTTAGTTTATACTGCAGGCTCTAATGATGGTGGCGCTAAAAGTGCTGACTCTCTTTTAAAGCCTTTAGGCTTTGTAAAGAAAGTAGATTTAGCAAGAAAGTGCACCCTATTTAAAGCTATTTATGAAAATGACTTTAACACCTACAAAGGTGTACAAGACATTAAAGTAAATCCAATTAACATTCCACTTACCCTCCATCAGGACAGTGCTGTCTTCTCTCAGGGAAAACTTGATAACGGTACAGCAATGTTAATTGAGAGCTTAAAAGATTTAACTCCATTTGGCAGTGCTTTAGATCTAGGTTGTGGCTGTGGTGTCGTAGGTTTAGTGCTCTCAAAGCTTGGCTTTAAGAATGTAACCTCAACAGATGTCAGTGCTGCTGCCATCGAGCTTACTAAAGAGAATGCCAAACTAAATGGCTGTGACTCCATCAAGGTTAAAGCATCAGACATGTTAACCGACCTTGATAGATTTGACTTAATTGCTGTAAACCCACCATTCCATGTTGGTGTTACAACTACTACTGCACCTACTGTTAATATGATCATTGAAGCAAAAGATCACTTAACTAAGAACGGTGTAATGTACTTAGTTGCTAATGCTCATTTAGGTTATGAAAAGGTACTTTTAGAGAACTTTGATTATGTACAGATTGTCTCTTCAAGCACTACCTTTATTGTGTACAAAGCAAGAATGGAAGAAAAGTAATTAACCTTTCAAAGGTCAGCACCAACCCCTTTGTTTTTCCTAAAGCAAGATCATACGATCTTGCTTTTGTGTTTATGCTCTAATTAGTTCTTAGCATTATCCTGCTCATTGTTTTGAGTAGAGTTATTAGCAGCTTTGCTCTCCTCATTTTGACTTGCGTTATTCTCGTCATTGTTACCCTGTGTTTGGTTATCCTGAGCTTGAGGCTCTTCGTAAGGAGCTGCCTTAATACAGGTAACGCCACCATTGTTTGATACTACAGCATAGTTAAGATCACAATACTGACCTGCAAAGTAGATTGGAAGCTGATCGTTTCCCCAACGTAATGGTGTAAAGACAATCTTACTGCCTACAGCACAGTTTGCTGCTGAATCAAAATCAAAAATGTTACATACAAGATTACTCTGTGAACGAGGAGCTCCCTGATTTACCTCAGTTACCTTTACAACATCAGGTAGAGCAGGTGTACTTTCCTTTATTGTTTTTACAGTGAAAAATACAGCAACAGCTGCAATTGCAGCAAAGATTAAAGACAGAAGCAGATAGTCTTTTAGTTTCATAGATACCTCAAAATGATTCTTTTTATAGTCATGATTTGAGCAAAGCTCACTGTCAAAGATAGCAGTTCTTTATGATTTAGAAAAGTGGTGATGCTAGGTGGTCGATTTGAATGAGACTAGAGGTCTTGGTTAAAATAACTCGTGGAGAAAATAAAAGGTGCCTAAAGCACCTTTTATTTTAGATGTGATTTTACTTTACTGAGCCTTTACTTCGTTTACAAGCTCGTTACCTGCAAAGTAATCAGTTACATTCTGTAGAGTAGTATTAACAATGTTGGTCATAGCTTCTTTTGTAAAGAAAGCCTGATGAGAGGTAATTAGAACATTGTTCAAGCTCATTAAACGGCTTAGGTTGTCATCAGTGATGATGTGATCTGATCTGTCCTGATAGAAGTAATCATGCTCTTCTTCGTAAACATCCAAACCTGCTGCACCAATCTGACCTGACTTTAGGCCTTCTACAAGATCTTCAGAATTGATTAAAGGACCACGACCAGTGTTAATGATCATTACGCCCTTTTTCATCTTAGCAATAGAATCTTTGTTGATTAAGTATCTGTTCTGAGGAGTTAATGGGCAGTTTAGAGAAATGATATCTGACTGAGCATATAACTCATCCATAGTTACATACTTAATACCAGCAGCCTTCTCATACTCATGATCTTCATAAATATCATAAGCTACTACATTCATGCCAAAACCCTTTAAGATGCCAATTAGCACACGAGCAATCTTACCGGTACCTACGACACCTGCGGTCTTGCCATATAAGTCAAAGCCCATTAAACCGTGTAGAGCAAAGTTACCATCACGGGTACGTGAATATGCTCTGTGGGTCTTTCTGTTTAAGGTTAGGATTAGGGCCATTACGTGCTCAGC
This sequence comes from uncultured Gammaproteobacteria bacterium, assembly GCA_900315395.1. Lineage (GTDB taxonomy): Bacteria > Pseudomonadota > Gammaproteobacteria > Enterobacterales > Succinivibrionaceae > Succinivibrio. The sequence continues at coordinate 3,742 of OMZC01000091.1, read as the reverse complement.
AATAGCGTGTGGAGAGTAAGCAGGTACTCTTACTACTCTGATACCTAAATCTTTAGCTGCCTGTAAATCTACGTTGTTAAAACCTGCACAACGTAGAGCTAAAAGCTCAACACCATTGTCTTTTAACTTCTGTAATACAGCTCTGTCTGCTCTATCGTTTACGAAGATACATACAGCTTTAGCGCCGTGAGTTTCATCTGCATTGTTAATATCAAGGAAACTTCTGTGATAGATTAGCTGAAAACCAAAGTTCTTTTCAGCATTCATATCTGTAAATGCGTGTCTGTCGTAGCTGTGGGTACCAAAAAAGACGATTTTATTGTTTTCCATTTTTTATCCTCAGATGAATGATTCTCTGATTATGAAATCTGTATATCAGTATTTAGATAGCTCTAATTACTGGTTATCTTGCCTGTTCAATAAGATACACTATTTCTAACGCAAAATTTGATCTTTATCAAATATTTTATTACGTGCACAATTTGTGCAAATAGGCGCAAAAGTGACTTAACTTTTGCTGTGACAATACTTTAATTCATGCAAAAAGGCTAAATATTATTAAGAATTATTCTTAATAACGACAAGTTTTTAAAACTTTTAGCTACCTCAACATTTTTTACAAACTTTTTTTAAGTTAATGCCTACAAGTTTCATAAGTTTTACATCAACACACAAAAAGTTGTGTCTGTGACTCATTTTTTAAGCCTTATTTCATCTGGATTTGGAAAAATATTTGTTCATTTTGTTATACAAATCTCTATTTTTTTTAAGCATTAAAAATCTTGTTCTATACTCATTAAATAGGTACATGACATTACTTGAATGTCATCAGAACACATAACAATCAAAACATCTATTAAGGAGTCTCTCAAATGGCTGCATTAGCTATGATCCTGGCCGGCGGTGAAGGTACACGTCTTATGCCTTTAACCTCTTGCAGAAGTAAACCTGCAGTTCCTTTTGGCGGAAGCTACAGACTAATCGACTTCGTGCTCAATAACTTCGTTAACTCAGGTATCATCAAGATCTTTGTAATCACTCAGTACAAATCTCAGTCTTTGTTGATGCACTTAAAGAAAGGCTGGCAGGTAAGTGGTATTTATGGTGCCTTCATTGACTCTCTACCAGCTCAGATGCGTGTATCTAAAGAGTGGTATCAGGGTACAGCTGATGCTATCTATCAGAACTTAACCTTCATCAAAGAGCAGTTCCCAGATCATGTATGTATCTTCGGTTCTGACCACATCTATAAGATGAATGTTCGTGACATGCTAACCTACCACAAGAACATCGGTGCTGATTTAACCGTTGCTGCTATCAGAATGAAATCAAGCGACTGTGCTGGTAAATTCGGTGTTATCGAAGTTGATGAAAACAATAAGATGATTGGCTTCGAGGAAAAACCAGCTCATCCTAAAGAGTTACCAAACGAACCTGGCTACTCATTAGTATCTATGGGTAACTATATCTTTAAAGCTGATGTTTTATGCAATGAGTTAGTTGAAGACGAGAAAGATAAGAACTCAAGCCATGACTTTGGTAAAGACATCATTCCTAAGATGTTCCCAAAAGGCAATGTCTATGTATATGACTTTAGCGAAATCGAAATTGAAGGTGAGAAAGACTTTGCTTACTGGCGTGATGTAGGAAGCATCGACAGCTACTGGGAAGCTCATATGGACTTATTAGGTAATAAGCCTAAGTTCAATCTGCAAAACCCTAAGTGGCCTTTACATACATTCTATCCACCATTACCACCTGCTGACTTCACCGATACTGATGATAACGAGTCACACGTATCTATGTCTTTAATCTCAGCTGGTTGCAAGATTAACGGAGCTACTATCAACAAGTCAGTTCTAGGCTTCAGATGCACAGCTGGCGACGGTGCTATGGTAGAAGGCAGTGTGCTTATCGGTGATAACATCATTGGTAAGGGAGCAAAGATTAAGAATGTGATCCTCGACAGACATGTTGAGATTGCTCCAGGCTTTGAGATTGGCTACGATAGAGAGAAAGATCAAAAGCTTCTTGAAAAAGAGAAGAATTCTATGATCACTATATCTAAAAATGGCATAATAGTAGTACCTAAGGGCATGCGCTTAGGTTTCGACTAGAACACATAAAATAAGGGGTTGCCTGTGAACATCTTGTTATTATCATCAGAAGTTGCAGGCATCATGAAATCAGGCGGTCTTGCAGATGTTGCTAAGGCTTTGCCTTTACAGCTGCAAGCTGAAGGTCATGATGTCAGAGTTGTCATGCCATGCTATACCACCATCAAGGATTACGATAAGCTTGAGGTGATAGCAAGTGGTGTTTTGAATGAAAACAATCCAGATGAGAAGCTTCGCATCCCCTATTCAATTAGAAAGACTTATCTTAATAAGGTAGTTGAAGTTTGGTTGGTTGACTGTCCTAGATACTTTGACAGAACCTCCATGTATGGAGACAACAACCAGGCTTATGCTGACAATGGCGAGAGATTTGCTTTCTTCTCAGCTGCAGCATTGGATGCCTGCAAACACTTAAACTACTGGTTTGACATTCTTCATTGCAATGACTGGCACACCGGCATTGCACCTATGTTAATGCGTATTAAATACGCAAACGATCCATATCTATCAAAAGCTCGGTCAGTGCTTACCATTCATAATGGTGCTTTCCAAGGCGCTTTTGACAGATCACAAATTGCAATCTTGCCTGAAATTGCCAATATCTATAATGACAAGATCACTCAAGGTTCATATATCAATTTCTTAAAATGCGGTGTTTTCTATGCAGATAAGATCAACACCGTAAGTCCAGGTTATGCCAGTGAACTTACCACTTATTTAGGTGGTCATGGTATGACTCAGAACTATCTTGACAGACAGCAAGATCTGTCAGGTATCGTCAATGGTTGCGACTACTCTGACTGGGATCCTGCTACAGATCAATTACTGCGCATCAGATATGATGTTAAGAGTCTTGATCAAAAGGTATTAGGTAAATACCTCTTACAAAGAAAGTTAGGTCTTGAGATGGGTGATACCCCTATGTATGGTATGGTCGCAAGACTTACCGATCAGAAGGGTATCGGTCTTTTAATTCCTATCTTAGACAGATTCTTACAGCACAAAGTTCAGGTTGTAATCGAGGGTACCGGTGATCCTTACTTACAGCAGCAAATGACTGAAATTGCTAATCGTCATCCTGGCAAAATGATCTTCCAGCCTGTGTATGACAATATGCTAGCTCATCAGATTGAAGCAGGTTCTGACTTCTTCTTGATGCCATCTATCTTTGAGCCATGTGGTCTAAACCAGATCTACTCATTAGCTTACGGTACCTTACCTATCGTACGTGCTGTAGGTGGTTTAAAAGATACTGTTAAAGACTATGATCAGGACAGAGTAAATGGTAACGGCTTTATGTTCTTTGATCCAAGCTCTGAAGAGTTACTTTCCTGTTTACGTCGTACTTTAATTCTGTATTTAGAAGATCCTTCAGAGATGAAGCGTATCAAACAAAATGCAATGAGAGTACGCTTTAACTGGTCAGATTCATGTAAGAAGTATATTGAACTTTATAAGAGTGCTTTAAAGAAACCTAAGTGGTAGTACTCTGAAGTTAAAGATTAAAGGATTTGAAGGCTCTGTAGGATTTCTACGGAGCCTTTTAATTGGATTTTCTATGCCTGCTGATACTCGGTAAAAGCTCTTACCTTAGGATCTGCATTAAAGACTGCTGCAATTCTTAA
>OMZC01000057.1 GCA_900315395.1 uncultured Gammaproteobacteria bacterium | reverse complement strand
AATTTATGTATTATATTTGACTATAATACGCACTAAAGGTGAAATTCTTAGAATTGGTCGAAATATGGTCAGTTTGATGCGTAACTACTAATCAACAGCGATAATTGTTTCAACATTTTGTGCAACTTTGTTTATAATCATCTTGTGGACCTCTTTGTTGTTGTTTTTTTGTCGCTATTGATACTATCACAGCTGTTCGCTGTTTGTGTATCCTCAGCTTAGTGGGTCCACACCATTACTTTGTGTGCTGTATGTTAAAGAGATATCTTAAAACACTTGATTGCTAATAGCCATCAACATCCATATTTGGAATAAAGGTGTTGTTATTGAGACGATATACTTTAGTATCAATAGAACCGTCAGGTTTAAAGGCAAGATAACGCCAACCAGGTGCTAAAAGATCTAAAGCAAAGTCATTTGATCTTGGGGTGAACTGGATTGAGGTTGATGGTGTTGCAATATAGCGAATACCGCGCTCTACAGTATCAAATTCCTGATGAATATGACCGGTTACTACACACCGAACATCATTGATTCTGTGAATATAGGTATTAAATTCATCAAGATTATGCATTGTCTGGGTATCAAGCCAAGCTGAGTTTACCAAAAGTGGCATATGGTGAACTAATATTGCCATATGCTGTGATGGTGAACGGCGTGAACAGAAAGCAGCATAATCTAATTGTTTACGCTGTATCCAGCCATGAGGTACTGCATAAACCTCAGAATTTAAGAAAACGAATTGCCACTTAGGTGTAATAACGTTTTTAGCAATTTGAACGCCCAGTCTTTCAAAGATGCGATACATCAAAGGACCATCATCATGATTTCCAGGTAAGAAAAACACTGGTTTTTCAAGAACTGAAATGATGTTGGCAAAATGCTGATATGAGGTAGCAGAATAATCCTGCGAAATATCACCTGTAAAGGCAATAAAATCATAGTCAAAGTTCTGTGCGCGCACAGCTTCAACTACTGCCTTAAAACTCTCTGAAGTGTTTACTCCGAGCAGATCTTTACTCTCGTCTGCAAATAGATGGCAGTCTGTTAACTGTAAAACTCTCACAGTACCATCTGGGGATGCCGGAGTGATATATCTAGGGGCCATTTTTTATCCGTTATAAGCCTATAAAATTTCACAAGGTGTAAATTAGTTTCTTTTTAATAAATCCAAATGAATTGCATTTAGATGCTATGAATTGTAGAAAAAATGTCTTAAAAATAACTTTACAGACTACGCATTTTGCAAATTTGGTATAAATGCACAGAAAAAAGAAAGCCAGACATCCTTTTTCTTAAAAAATAAGAAGTTAGTCTGGCAATTTTATAGAAAGGTCCACTTTTATGGATAATAAATTATCAAATTTGTGACGCTGCAAGCATTATTTTGCAAACGCTTTTAGTATTGCTTCTTTTTCGAGCAGTAAGTGCTGAATTGCAATGATTGCAACAGAGTTATGAATACGTCCGTTCTTGACGTTCTCATAAGCATCCTTAAGACTTGCCTTAAAGACACGGATATCCTCACTCTCAACATCAAGACCACCGTGCTTCTCAAGATTTGAAAGATCAGCATCAGCAATGTATAGAGTTACTAACTCTGAAGCTCCACCTGGAGTTGGGTAATCAGAGGTTACATAATGTAACTGCTTTTCAGTTAAAGTAAGACCAATCTCCTCTTTAACCTCACGAATAGCAGCCTGTATTCTGGTCTCACCTGGATCAATAATGCCTGCTACAATCTCAATTAACCATGGGCTCTTCTCATCATTTAGAGCACCTGGTCTAAACTGCTCAATTAGCGCAATCTCATCGGTCTTTTTATCCCAAGCTAGCACTGCTACAGCATTAGCATCGCGCTCAAAGATCTCTCTGTCCACAATCTTTGACTCAGTACCGTCAAATCTCTTGTATGACACTAAATATCTGTCGATAGCAAAATATCTTTTAAAAATTCTTTCTTTTTTATGAATGGTTACATCTTTAATTGTGAATCTAGGTGCAAACAAATTATCATTTTCGTTCATATGTGACGATCCAAATTAAGCTAAAATATTTAAAGTTTAAAATTGCGGAGCAAACTAAAGATGTCAAAGCTTCTTCTAAAAAACGCAGTACTTGTTACTCCTGAACGTATTATACGCAACGATCTTCTGATAGAGGACAAAATCATCACAAAAATTGATAGAGATATTAGCTGTGATGATGCCAAAGTTATTGATTGTCATGAATATGTAGTGCTACCAGGTCTTATTGATGAGCATGTTCATTTCAGACAGCCTGGAATGGAACAAAAAGCTACTATCTTCTCAGAGTCACGAGCAGCTTTATTAGGTGGTGTTACCTCCTATTTAGATATGCCAAATAACAATCCATCTACCTGCACTATGGAGCTTTTAAATGCTAAAAAAGCAATTGCAGCAAAAGATTCTGTTGCAAACTACGGCTTTTATTTAGGTGCTAATGATGACAATTTAGAGGAGATTAAAAAGGCTCCTGTAAAAGAGATTGCTGGTATCAAAGTTTTCATGGGTTCATCTACTGGTAATTTATTAGTAGATAAATACGAAAAACTAATGCCTATTTTTGAGAGCGCAAGAACCATCATTGCGCTTCATTGTGAAGATACAGCAACCATTTTAAAGAATGAAAAGATTGCTAAAGAACATTATGGAGACAATGCTCCATTCTCTATGCACCCTATCATTCGTAACCGTGACTGCTGTATTAAGTCAACTGCTCTTGCTATTGAGATTGCTAAAGAGACAGGCGCTAGAATTCACATCATGCACATCTCCACCAAAGAAGAAGTGCAGATGTTAAATGAACTTAAGTTTGGCAATGTTGTAACTAGACAGATTTCAGGTGAAGCATGTATTCCTCACTTGTATTTCTCTGAGTCTGACTATGAGTCAAAGCAGGGCTTCTTAAAGTGCAATCCAGCAGTTAAAACCGAGCAGGACAGACTTGCTATCGTACAGGCTGTAGAAAACGGTATCTTAACTACTGTAGGTACCGATCATGCGCCTCATGAGTTAGCTGTAAAGACCGGTCCTTACTTTAAGTGTGCTTCAGGTATGCCTTCAGTACAGTTCTCTTTATTAGCTCTTTTAGATTTATGGAAGAGAAAAGAAATTACCTTAGAGACAATCTCCAAAGTAACCTCAGAGAATGTAGCAGCTCGTTTCCATATTAAGAACAGAGGTCGTATTGCTGAAGGTTACTATGCTGATCTTGCTATCATCGATCCTAATAAGAGAACTTTAGTTTCAAAAGATCTGATTGCATCAAAGTGCAAGTGGTCTCCTTTTGAAGGAACATCATTTGCTTCATCTGTAGTTCATACTATCGTCAACGGCAGTTTATGCGTTGAAAACGGAGTATTAGTTGATGCTCCTGTTGCAATGCCTTTAGAGTTTGACAGATAGCTTTTATAGGTGATTTTGATAGGTGTTTTTGATAGTTGATTTTGATTGATGTTTTGTAAGGTAGATAGCTAGATAAAGCTATCTTGGAATTTAGAAGGGGGCGTACGCCCCCCTTTTTGATGAACAAAGCTAAAGCTTAGTTTTAAATAACCTAAGTCACAGTCTGATGGCTGATAGCTAATTTAGGCTCTTAATTAAAGCTGTAAGCTCATTAAAAGAATCAAAGCCATAATCAAACTTTAATTCTTTAGGATCTTTTCTGTTATAACCATAGCTAAAAAAGACTGTGGTCATATCAGCGTTATTACCAGCTTCAATGTCATTGTTAGAATCACCTACCATCACGGCATTCTCTTTACTTACCTGTAATTTATCTAATACATAGTAAAGAGGAGTAGGATCAGGTTTGCGCTTTTCAATGACCTCACCACCTAAGATAAAGTCAAAATAGTCTTTAATGCCCATATAGCCTAATAAAGGCAGAGCAAACATCTGTGGTTTATTAGTTACAACAGCAAGCTTAATCCCACGGGACTTAAAGTACTCAAGACCTTCTTTTACGCCCTCATAGAGGTTGTAGTCTTTATCAAGTCCTTTAGTGTATTCAACGTTGAAGACTTCTCTTGCTCTCTTTAATAAAGATGCATCTACATCTTTTAGCTCTACGTCAAAGCGACCTGCTATCACACGAGCTAAAAGCATGTTCACACCGTTGCCTACAAAGCCTTTAGTAGTTTCTACTGAAGGCGGATTTAAACCAATAGCTACAGCACTTTTAGATGCAGCTATTGCTAGCTGCGGAATAGTATTAGCAAGAGTACCATCAAGATCGAACAATAAAGCTTGTGGTAACTTAGTTAATTTTGGCATTACTTCTCTAAAGCCTTGTGTAAAGCTGTTAAAGCCTGTTTTTTGTCAGATGCGCCA
>OMZC01000042.1 GCA_900315395.1 uncultured Gammaproteobacteria bacterium | reverse complement strand
AGACTTGCTCTGGTTCTGAAAGTAAGAAAGCAAAAGCAAGAGTAGCTTTAGCTCAGATTGAAGATAAGAACTATGCAAAGCCTTATCTTGAGAATGAAGATATATCATCAATCTACGCTTATGGTATTGCATTTGCAGGAAAGAGCTGCTTTATCTCAGTAAAAAAGATAAAGTAGTATTTTCTATAATGAACATCTCAGTACTACAAATGATGATGGAGAAATTTTGGCAAAATAAGGAGCCTGCTAATGCAGGCTTTCTTATATCTCAAAAGGATGACTAGGTTGAGTAAAAACTTAAGCTTGAACCTTGTCAACCACTATCACATCACCAGATTCAAATGGATCTTCTTTTTTATAGCGACTTAGGATGAACTCTACTTCATCAGTAGTGCAAGCTGTAAGTGATTTTATAAGATCAGATCCTACTAAGTGCTCTTCTCTTAAGTTATCTAGTTTCTTGATGAAATCAAATCCCCTTTTAGCAACTCCAAATTGCTTGCCCACCATTCTGACATTGACTCTGCACTCACCAAGATCTTTTAACGCCTGTAACTCCATATCCATTCCTTTAACAAGCTTTGCGTGGCACGCAATTTCAAGTAGGAGTACCAGATAGGCTTTGGCCTTTGAATGAATAGCAGCTTCAGCGTTGTTACCCATGATAGAGTATCTGATTTTATCAGCAAATAAACTCTCAATATGCTCGTAGACAGTTGAATCTTTAGCAATCTTATTTTCAGCTACATCTTTTAAAAACTCATACATTACCATGGTCAAGATAGGAGAAAGATTAGTCTTCTCTAGGATCTCTTGTAGTTGTAATGCACAGTAATAAGGATCGTGCTTATCAGTAGGATTTTTCTTTGGAGCTTTGAGCATGTTTTAATCCGTTGTCATAGGTATCTATAAAGCTCATTATAGGAAAATGGATAACAAAAAAACAGAGCCCTAAGACTCCGTTTTTTAGGTCTTAAAGTTAAAAGAAACATCTTCTTTTAACTTCATGACTTTTATTTTTCCTGGTGTAAAGAAATGATGTAGGCTATTTCATCAACTAAGAGCTTTGCAAAGCCTGGACCATAAGTTGCAGCACTTGAGAACATATTGCAAGCTGAACTTGCGTTTTTAATGTACTCTTTGCCGCGCTCGGTAAGCTTGATATTAGCAGGATCGGTATGAATATCGATGGTAAGCTTATCCTTTACTAAAGTAGGAACTAAATCAGCTTTTATGCCTTCTACAAGTTTTGCATTATCTAAAACCTGTAGCACTGCAATTACAAGGCTAGTTACAGGGAATGGTTTAGGAGGCATTTCATTTGGATAAAGATTATGTAAAGAATGCTGTTTCTCGTTACATAATACAGCTACAAACTGAGAGAAAGTCTTATCCTTTGGTGCCTTACCATCTTCGATGAATTTTAAAATTTCAGCACAGGAAAGACCTACAGTTGCAGCAAATGGCATGTTATTTTGCATTACTGCCATCAATTGCTGTGCGCAACCTAGAGGGGTAGCTTCTGCTACTGCTTTTTTAGCTCTCTTTAACTTAACCTCATTTTCTACACTTTTCTTTGACATGGTATGTCCTTATTTCGTTTAATTCTTTGTTTAAACTCTTATCAATCACCTAATTCTTCTAGTTTTTGTTGTAGATACTCTATTTTAGACAGTGTTTGATTTTTATGAAAATCGATAGTCTCACATAGTTTATTCATCACCTCTAGAGTTGCTGCATATACACTTTCGATGAACTTTTCTTCTTGTGTTTCATCATATTGAGAGTAACACTGATCAACATATTCTTGAGCTGTCGAGTATGCTTTAAGCTTTGACGATTTTACAGCCAAATTCATATTAGAATTAGTTTCTTCAATATCTTTAAAATCAACTGAAATTCCATCAACTAAGGGAAACATTGAAGCAACTTGCAAAACTGCAAAGTAAACTTGCCTTGCAAATCCTGCTTTTTCTTTTTCATCTAAAGAAGAAGATCCGATAAAGAGTTTTACTGTTTCCTTGAAATCTTGCTTAATATTATCTTTAGTAGTCCATTTTTTATGCGCAATGTTCTGGATCAAGCATAACAGAGACATTGCAAAGAGCTTTCCATATGAATCATTTTTCTCAATGAGCTCTTTTAAAGCGTGAACATATGCTGAATCATTTTCAAATGTCTTTCTTATCGACTCTAGTTCTTTTTTTTCGTCCATATATCTCTCTGAATAAATTTAACTAATTCTGTATTACAAAGTCCTAAAGTGGAGAGCTTCGTTAATCTTATAGAAAACAAAACTTAATTTTAGAATTCTTCTAACTCTTCCATGAAAGTATCACAAACATCTAAGAGCTTGTCTTTATATTTAGGATCTTTTGGATTGACATTATCTGGTAGAGAATCAAAAAACTTACCATCAATGGTAAAATCATTTCCTTCTTCAGTAACGCCTAATCTTGAAGGTTTGATAACCAAGTGGAGGTTATCATTCTTTTCATCAAAGTTTCTAAAATCAATACCAATACCATCAACAAATTCAAGTCTTGAAACTATCTGCAAAGCAATGATGTAAAGGTCAAAAGCAACTTTCTCTTTGTCAGTCTCTGCAATTGGATCAAAGCTAAAAGGCTCTGTATAAGACTTTACGCAGTTAAGGAAGTCTTCCTTGATACTGTCTTTGGTTTTCCACTTACCTTTTTGCAAATTTTTAAACAGTGTGCTCAAACTTGCACCAAGAATGAGTGCATATTTTTCATTTTTAGAAAAAGTATCCACCAAAGCTCTAACGTAGGATTCTTCATGTTGAAACCTAGACAATAACTTTTTAGAAAATTCTTTATCGAGTTGTTCAAAAGGATCTTGCATAAACCACCTGCTATTCAGAGTACTTGCTATCTTGGTAAATTCCTTACAAATCAAATCTGAGCATTCTATCTGAGGATTAGCTGCTTATCTAACCTTCAAATTTCTATTGTCGTAGATGCTCATTAGGATCTTAATTACATCACCTAATAAAGAAGCCATCTTTTCATGTTTAACAGAATCATCTGCTAATCTTAGAATTCTTGCATAATCCTGAATGAAGTTCTCACCAAACTCAGTTACTCTGATTTTTGATGATTTAATGGTGATGTTCATATTGCCAGGATTTGTGTCAAACACATCGGCAAATTTAATATTCACACCTTGTAACATTAAGCCCTGCTCTGCTAACTGTAGTACAAGGCAAGTACTGCTTCTTACAACATCAGAGTTCTCTGAAATATCAGCAGTTAAAGAAGCATAATCAGGAATTGCTTTTAATTGAGTAAAGTACTTGATTACTAACTCTTTTAAGCCTTCTACAATATGCTTATCCTTCTTAATTAAATCTTTTTCAACGCTAATTAAGAAGTTAGCTAGTAAGGTACAGTAGATGCATGAGAATGACTCATTGCCAGCAAACATCTTCTCAAGATGTAATACATATTTTAATTCTGGTGTTAAATTGTCGTTATTGTCTGAAGCTTTGTCTTCAGCATAACGGTATTGTGGGTAGTTATTATCAAAAATATTCATTTTAAAAATCTCGGTTAATCGTTCAGGCTTAATCTTAACAAAGATAAAGAGAATTTAAAAAGAGGATGTGATTATTCTGTGATAGATCATTAGCTTATGAGTAAAAAAGAAGCATTGCTAATGTATATCAATTGACATTCTGCTAAAGAATTATAGAAAAGCTCTCTTGAGTTTATGAGGCACTCAAAAAAAGCTGAGTTTTTTTATGAAATCTTTCAAAATTTGTATGTACATCAAATTTTTTAAATTTCAAATACTTATAATACTTAGCATAGATTTTAAATCTAAACAGATCAAACAAACATAAGGAATTGAGCGGTATTAAGAGAGATCTTAATACCGTTTTTCTTTTCAGGCTTTATAACCTAAAGTTACCCTGTCGCGCCCTTCAAGATCTTTTATGGTAGCTACCTTGTCATAGCCTTCATTTTTAAAGATCTCTCTTACACTTTGCCCCTGCAAATAACCATGTTCTAAAAGTAAGGGAGCACCTTCTAATAGGTAATCTTTAGCTTTTGAGACTATGATTCTGATGTCATCCAATCCATCAGGACCAGAGGTTAAAGCAGTAATAGGTTCAAAAGGTAGTGAGGAAGCGTTCAAATGAGAGTCATTGTCCTCAATATAAGGAGGATTTGAGACAATCATGGAGAACTTTATAGACTTATCTATAGAACTGAACCAGTCAGACTTTATAAATTCCACATCTAACTTTAAGCTCTGAGCATTCTCTTTAGCAACGCCTATTGCACCTTGTGAAAAATCACAGGCATAAGCTTTGATGTTATCTTTTAACTCAGACTTTAAGGCAAGAATAATTGCACCAGAACCAGTTCCCATATCGAGAACATTACCTGTTACCTTACAATCAAGAGCAGTCTGTACTAATGTTTCAGTATCAGGACGTGGTATTAGAGTGTTCTCATTTACCTTTAACTTCAAGCCCCAAAACTCTTTATAACCTAAGATATAGGCTACAGGATAACCTTTAGATCTCTTGTCAATTAAGGCATTGTATCTAGCTAAAAGAGCATCATCTAATAACTCATCGTCATGGGTTATTAACTGGACTTTGGTGTAATGAGTAAGATAAGAGAGGAGTAAAGAGGCATCTAGTGATGCACTCTCTATTGAAGCGGCGCTAAGAGTTGCCCTAGCGCCTTTTAAAGCCAAAGCTATACTTTGCACTAGAGTGCGCCTTGAGAGGCCATCTGAGCTAACTGCTCAGCCTTAAACTCTTCGATAACTGGCTTTAAGATAAGATCAAGATTACCTGATAAAACTTCATCTAATCTGTATACAGTCAGGTTAATTCTATGATCTGTAATACGGCTTTGTGGGAAGTTGTAGGTTCTAATTCTATCTGATCTGTCACCTGAGGATAAGATGCTGTGACGCATTTCAGTTGCCTGAGCATTTCTCTTATCTTCTTCTAACTGAGCTAAACGTGAATATAAAACTTCCATTGCACGAGCTCTGTTCTGATGCTGAGAACGCTCATCCTGGCACTCAACTACAATACCTGTTGGTAAGTGAGTAATACGGATAGCAGAATCGGTCTTGTTAATATGCTGACCACCTGCACCTGATGAACGATAAGTATCAATTCTTAAATCAGCAGGATTGATTACTGGAGCTTCAGCAGGAGGGATCTCAGGTAATACCATCACAGTACATGCTGAGGTATGAACACGGCCCTGAGTTTCAGTTACAGGCACACGCTGAACACGGTGACCACCTGACTCAAACTTCATATAGCCGTAAGCGCCTTCACCTGAAAGTTTAGCGATAAGCTCTTTATAACCGCCCATTTCACCTTCAGATTCTGAAACAATCTCTAACTGCCAGCCTTTTGAGTCCACATAGTGTGAATACATCTTAAAGAGGTCGCCTGCAAATAAAGCAGCTTCATCACCACCGGTACCAGCACGGATTTCTAAGAAGCAGTTACAATCGTCACGCTTGTCGTGAGGTAACAGTAATAACTGTAACTCATGCTCTAACTTTGCAACTTTTTCCTGAGTAGGGCCAATTTCTTCTTCAGCCATAGCCTTCATGTCAGGATCATCACCTTTTAGCATCTCTTCCATCTCTTTAAGATCTTCTGATGCTGTGGTGTATTCTTTAAATGAAGATACAGTTACTTGTAATTGTGAATATTCACGATTTAATTCGCGGAATTTGTCCTGATCGGCAATAACATCAGGCTGGCTTAATAACTGCTCAACTTCCTGATGACGCTCTACTAGAGCTTCTAATTTACGTAAAATAGACTCTTGCATAATTTCATTTTCAACGTTAAAAAATTTTGGTGCTATTGTAGCAAATTTAATTATTTTTTAAAGGTTGTAAGCGATTTTAAGGCAGTTGTAAGGTGATTTGTAATGGAGATCTTTCTAAAAGACAACAGATCAAAGATAAAGAAAAAGAACAGCAACTTCAGTTACGTCAACCAAAATAGTTACTACAACCAAAATTGCTGTTCAGTGTCGATTGAATTGGATTTGTTTTAGAGACTAATCTTCCTGCTTTTCGTTTAATTTCTTGCGCAGAATATCAGCATAATCCTTTACTGTATTCTCAGGTACATAACCTACAACAGTAAATAGAGGATAACCATCAACTTTAACCTCAACTACAGGCTCAGTTACGTTACGCTCAACAGGGTTTGGTAAATAGGTATAAGTGTGTACCTTTACGTAGTGGTATGAAACAAAGCCTTCAAAGTTAGAAACGCTGTAACCTGTTAAAGATACATAAACTAAATCTACAACCTGATCGATAGTAAGCTCAGGATAGGTGTACTTAGCTTTACCAAAATCCTCTTTTTGCTCTTCCTGTTGCAGAGTAGCTGTTTCTTTACCTTCCTCTGCCTTAGGAGTTTCATTTGCTTTATCAAAAGCTTTAATTATGTTCTTTAATGCTTCTAATGCTTCTTCAGGTGTTAAGGTCTTTTGCTTATTGAAAACATTAGTGCCATCGATATCAACTTTAATGCGCTGAACATGATGGTGACCATCCTCAGTTGCATTAGGAAGTCTTTTTCTCTGAGAAATCAGTTTTACTAAATGTCCATCGATGATTGATACGATGTGAGCATAAGTTGGGGTTCCGGTACTTAAATTAAAAAATGCCTCTTTAAAATTGGAACGATCCATTTGATCCTCCTTAATCTAATTGCTTGTCTTACTTTGTAACTGAACTTTTTTGTAATTAAAATTTCTTTGTAATTGAACAAAAAAGTTCTATATGTAAATCGTATATCAAAACATATATACAGCTTGTGTTAAAACCGTGTAAATTTACGTTTTGCGTATTGAAACATAAGAAAAAGAAATTAAGTATAAGATAGATCACAAGATTTTTATTAGAAGAGGAATTTTTTGCAAATAATTTGACGTTCAATACATATTTTTAGGTTAAAGGACATTCCTAAAAATGCCTGAATGATTGAGGATAGGAATGGAGTTGAATATGACTATTCTATAAAGAGACAGCAAATTTCATATTCAAACTCCATTTGATAAAAGCTAATATGGATATTGTTCTATATCGCCTTTACTTGAAATGCTTGAATAGCCTCCTGAAAAGCGAGACATTTCTCTTTCAGGCTCTACTTTTTGAAAGTTGATTACAAAAATCCAGTTATCACCAAAATCGTAGTTAAAATAGATTTTGGTTCCTTTAACAGGATCTAAATGACTTAAAGGGCGTCTAATGTCAAACTCACCATACTCTGGACATGGATCATTAAAATCATCCCATGCATTAAGCGCTTTAGCTTGATCTACCGCCTCAAAAATTGAAGGTCTATTGAAATCACCTAAGCTATAGGTAATGGTTTTATCTGTATGTCTTAAGGTAGTTCTAATTTCAAACAGATGATCAAAATCAAAGTCAAAGCTTAACAGGATGTTTTGGGCTAGTTCTATAAAAGAAAACTGAGGTGCAACTTCAACTGTTCTATAGCAAGTACGTCCCTTGCCATATGGATAGATTTTTAAGGTATATACCATCTCTTTTCCTGTACTGTATTTTGCTAATTGATTTTAGAGGACTGTAAGCTACCGTCCTCTACTTCTGTATTATTCACCGGCAGCAGCTTCAATCAGATCATCAAGATCATTTTGAACCTGTACTAACTCAGCTTTTTTCTGCATGATGCTTGCATCATCTGGAGTAGATGCAGCTTTTTCTTTTGAAGCACGTACTTTAGCAATTTTTTCTTCTAAAGTCTTGGATAAAGCCTGTTTTTGTTTTAATGAAGCTTCAACCTCATCGAGCTTATTTGACAGAGCATCTAACTCTTTTAGTTTAGCTTCACGGTTGTTAATTAGCTCAGCTCTTTTTTGTCCTAAAGCAATCACACTTTCAGATAATTCATGCTGCTCTTGAGCTAAATCATGAATTTCCTGTTTTTTCTGCTCAGAACGTTGTGAGTAAGAACCTGATACTACGCAACCTAATTTATCTAACATACCAGGATCGGTAATTTTAGGATCACACTCTTCAGGTGTCATAGTGCAGGCTGTAAGCACCAATGGAACAGCACACATTAAGATTATTTTCTTCATAAGTACTCCTTTTATGAGCACTAATTTTAGTGCTCATGAGTATAAAAACTGTTATAGACAAACTTACTTTTTGCTTTTGTCTTAAGCTGTAGTAATACCGTTAACTTTGTTCTTTACAGCTAAAGTCTTCTCTGAGTAGTTTGCAATAGCACCTTCTAGAGCATTGATACTCTCATTAGTCTCTGCAATCTTATCTTCAAGAGCCTTTTGCTTCTTAAGAGCATTATCTGTATCAATAGCACCAACGCCGCCCTTGCCTTCTTTTAGACCATCTAAAGCATCAGTCTGAGCTTTTAAGTTCTCCTGATCAGCCTTTAAACGCTCTTGCATATAAGCTAGGTTCTTTGACATCTCATCAGCTTTTTTCTCAAGATCAGCTTTGGTCTTAGAGCCATCTTTAATGCCATCTTCAATCTGTTTAATCTCAGCCTCATCTGAAGCTAAAGTATCATCAACAGATGCTTTTAAACTCTGTGTACTCTTTAAAGAATCCTGAACCTTAGCTTTAGTTGCATCTAACTGATCCTCAAGATTTGAATAGTTAGCACGTAATTTATCTAGCATATAGTTACCAGTCATAGCTACGGCACAGCCTGCTGCAGCTGCAGCTAGACATAAAGCCTTTTTATCTTTCTTTAACAGCAGACATGATAATCCAGCTAAAGCTGCACCACCTGCACAGGCAGCTGCTCCAGACTTTGAAAAGAATGAAGGCTCATCCTTTTTTAACTCAGGATTTACATTAGAATCGCTTCCGCCAAATGAAAAACCACCTGAGCTTGAACAACCTGTTCCAGCTAAGGCTAAAGAGATTGCAACAGCTGCAGCTGTAAACTTTGTTTTAAATGACATCTTTGTTTTCCTTTGTTTGACCGTTTGTTTTGTACATACTTTTAATCTTTCAATTTCTCTATCTTAGAATATTTCTATCGGTGAATATTCATAGGGAATTCATATTTCTTACCAGTGTTAGACTTACTCTCAGAATAGGTAGAGATACATTCAGAGTTTCCGTCTTTACCCTCTTTACATACTACTGTTGGCATTTCATAGCTTGAGCCATCAGTACACTTTGCAACAGATTGACTGTTGATGTTAAAGGCGCCTGACTTTAAGCCTCCAGTTACTTTACCTGTGCACTTAATACCGTTTTTCTGAGTAATAGTAGCTGTCCCCTTACCATCTTTGAAATCATACTGAAGCTGTAAAGGCTTGTTGGTATTTCTATCTACAATTGGAGAATTTACTTTCCAGGTTCCATCAAAGTTACCAATATCTCCACTTTGTAGGTCTTTATTTGTAATTGAAGGACCATCTTCTTTTAACTCTGGAGGTACTGCTGTTTGACTGTTGTTCTCAGCTGGTACTACATTGTTCTCATCACTAAGCTCTGGAGGATTTACGCCATTCTGATTGTCTGAAGGTGTAGTGTTCTCTTGAGTATCAGGAGCTTTTTGATTGTCATCTACTGCATTATTATCAGTAGTCTCTGGAGTTACATTCTCATCTTGTGGTACTGCATTCTCATCAGGTACCACAGGTGTTTTATCGCCTACTCCATCTAATGCTGTACCATCCTCGACAACTCCGTTTTTAACTACTCCATCTGTAGTAACAGAAGGTAACTTTGTCTCAAAGCCATCTAAAGACAGACCAAGGTCGTCGCCACGAATATCAGGTATTGGTAATGACAAATTGTATTTTGGATCTAAAGATGCATCTGGGAAGACCTTAAATAAAGGCAAACCTCTAGCAAAGAAGAACCACCATAAGAGGTATAAAAGTAATGGTAATAACAGTAAGAGTAACAACAGACCTAAAAGCCAGCACCATTTGTGACTTCTTGTAGCTACTGCTGCAGTTGTAGCTGTTGTGGCTGTTGTTCCCACTCCTGCTACATTTGTAGTAGTGCCTGCAACACCCACAGCTGTCTTGTGAGGTACAAAGTTACCTACAGGTTTTAGACCATCAAAAGGACTGCCTGTAAGTTTACCTCCAGCGTTTAAAAATCCCCAGAAAGTAATTACAGGCTCACCGTTTACAATATAGATACAGCTTTCATCTGGGTAATGAATTGCAGGGAGCACAATGTTTGCTTTGTTGTTACCGGTTAAAAAGTGAGCAAATAACTTGTCATTTGAGGATAAAGAACGAGCTTCCAAGTTATAGCCAAAGTTTAAAAACTTTTCTTCTAAATCTTCAAATTTCTTTAAGGCTCTAGCTTTTTCATCGGGACTTGCAGCATTCCATGACACAACCTCATAGTCTCCATCAGCTCTGTTTGACTGGAATGGAACAAACCAGTCTACATGAGTACCATCTGATGAGAAACGGGGGGTAGCTAGACAGCGAGCATAATGCTCTCCTAAAATTGATGAATTCTCAATTGAAGCACGGAAGGCATCAGCTCTTTGCCATACTAAAACACCGTCTTCACCAATGGCTTGGTAATTTCTTAAATCACCACTGTTTAATAATCTTGTTGCCATGAAATTTATCCTTTTGTATTACACAGTGCTCTTACTGTGTTTTTTATTCTTCACAAACTTTTACTCTTCACAAACCTTCTTTAATGAGGCTCCAGCTTCTTTTAATACTGATTCAATCTGTACAGCATCTTTTGGCTTAAAGACCTTACCGCCAGTGTTTCTGGCAATACAAGCAGCGCTGTCAATATCATCACCAATTAAGATGGTATGGATCTTAAGTTTAGGCTGACGCTCATGGATCTTTTTAGCTACATAACAGACATCCATCTGCTCTGTAAATGGACAGGTATCCTCACCGTCTGAAATTAAGATACCAACAGCATCTGAATTTACACCGCCTAGTGTCTTTGACAGTTCATTCAAACCATTTACTAATGGAGTTTTACCATCATAAGCATAAGGATTTACGTTATTGATAGCGTTAATTAAAGCGCCTCTGCTGTTTGGTCCAAAAAAGCCTCTGTTTTTAGCCACAGGACAACCATTGATCTCAATAAAGCCAATCTTAACGTTTTTATCAACATTTGAGATTAAGTCTGTTGCAGCCTTTTGAGCTGCCTTCAATCTGTTGGTATAACCATACTGTAAGAGCATGGATTGAGAACCGTCAAAGGCTATAGCAAGTTCTGGCATCTTACCTTCTTGTTTTAAGGTCTTGCACTTTGGAACTTTGTTTTTCTCTTCAAGGGCTTTTTTAGCAGCTAATTCCTTTTGTTTTTGTTCTTCAGCTTTTCTCTTAGCTTCTGCCTCGGCTTTGGCTTTAGCTTCTGCCTTAGCTTTAGCTTCAGCCTCTGCTTTTGCCTTTGCTTCTTCCTGGGCTTTTAGAGCATCAGCTTTAGCTTTCTCTTCAGCTGCCTTTGCCTCTTCATCTTCTACAGGCTCAGGCTCTGCAGTTTTTTCATTTTCTTCTACTACAGGATCTTTTGCCTCTTCTTCTGGCTCTGTTTTTTCTTCTGTAACAGTAGGCTTTGCTTCATCCTCTTTTTTAGGCTCTACAACTTGAGCTGGCACTTCCTTTTGAGGAAACAGGGAATTAAATCTGTCTAATAAATTTCCTTCCATTGGCCATGGTCTTAATAAGAACCACCACAGTAAAAAGAGTAATAGCAATAAAAGCAGCAGTAATAATAAAAATGGCAGTAAGCATCCTCTTTTCTTAGCAGGAATAACTGTAGCTCCTGCAGGAGGCACAGCTACACCTTTATAATGAGGATTAAATGACACTGGTGCAATTACAGCCTGACCATTTACCATAAAGACTGTATTATCGCTTGCTATAATATCTGAGAATTCTTTTCGATGTGCTTCTAGTGATAGATTTGACAGTGGAGTTGATGACTTTAAATACTCAATTACCTTATCACGACGCTTGTCTAATACATTCAAAGCATCCTGATACTTTACTTTATTAGCATCAGTTACTTTATCTAACTCACCTGAAAGTGGAGTTACAAAGTTTACATAGTCACCAGAGATCTCTGCTTTAGAAATGATCTCTGAGTACTCTTCACCTAAAGCACTTTTAATCTCTTTTTTAAAGTCATCAGCATAAAGAGCATATGACAGGATCTTAGGTGAAACTTTAGACTTTTCACATCTTAGAATTCTTAACATCTTACTTAGTTCCTATTGATTGGCACTGCTCTGACCACATCTTTTGATTTTTATCTCTGTCTTTTGATAAGTTCTTATAAGACATTAAATGAGAGTAGTACTTGTCAACAAATTCATCATAGCTAGTCTCAGCACCAAAAGCTTCTTTTGAGGAGGCAAGCTGTGACTTAAAATCTTTTAAATTGTAGTTAGCAGATGCATTAGCCATTGTGTCTCCATAATACGTAATAATGGAGTGCAGTGCTTGCTTATGACGAGTGTAGTTGTTGTTAATCTTTTCATAGAACTTACAACGCTCCTGATTCTCATCACAGCGCATCTTAGCTAACTTTCTGATACTCTCAAAATACTGTACAGAGCTTGTTTCATCTGCAATTGACTTACATAAGAAACCACCTAGTCTTAGGTTTGCTGTAATTGCTACATCACGCATACTCTCGCGCTCATCATTGGCTTTAACAATCTTCTCTTTTAATGAACCTAACTGTCCATTTAAATCGTCATTTGATTTTGAGAGTTTGTCATTTAAAGCCATCAAATCTGAGTTAATGTTTATAAGTTTTTCAGCTTTCTGCTCTAAAGATGAGTTCTGAGCAGACAATTCATCATTAGCGCTCTTTAACTTTTCCTGCTCTTTTTTAAAGACTTCTTTGTTCTTTTTATTCTCAGCATCTAATTTTGCAATTTTATTAGCCTCACCTGACAGAGCATTCTCATCACTGTCATCTTCTCCTAAGGATAAGATCTCTTCATTTAAGTTTTTAACCTCTTTTACAGAGGTAGCCACAGGCAGACCTAAAACGAATCTAGTTCCTGTATCAGGTGCTGTAAGTGGTTTACCGTTTACGTATAAAGGCTTTTCTGTTCTAGTAGCATTTGTAAGTGCACTCTCTTTTGACAGGTAACTGCCTCCTCTTACACAAATGCCACCTGACAGACCTAATAAGCGTCCGGTTCTGACAGCTTTAAATGGCTCTAAAGTCATTTCCTGAGCATTACCTAACATGTCATACAAGCCTAATGGATTTGGCTTTTTAAGACCTGTAAGCTGAACTTTGCCGTTAGCACTGTCAGCTCCCTGATACCAAGCATATAAAGAGATATCATCATTCTCCATAGGAGGACGCAGCGCTTCAAATTCACTTTGAGTAACTTTGCTACCGCCACGGGCTGCATATTCCCACTCTTCATCTGTAGGTAATCTTACGTAGGCTTTCTGACCATCTACGGTAGGTACGTCTTTAGCTTTTTGCAGATAAATTGAATAAGCATTAGCAGCATTGATTAAATCAAAGTAAGAAACTTTTACAGCAGGCAGACGCGCCATTTTATTTGGAGCCTTACATTTTGAGCTATCTGTTAGGGCATCGTACTGACCTTTCATGAGCTCATACTTAGAGATTAAAAAGTAATAGCCTTTTTTGTCATAAAAAGATCCCTGTACATATCTCTTATTAGGGTTCTGTCCCATTGGAGACTCGTTTTGAGCAGTACCTGCGTTGTATTTTTTATCTTTGATTTTCTTAGGATCATTTGAGGTATAGACCTTCCTGAAGACCATGATCCCATCGCAAGGCATAGATAAAACTACGTCATCTTTATCAGGATTTGGATTGTAAATTTCATTTACATCATCAGCCATAGCACTGTTAGTCAATGCAAGAGAACCTAAACTTGCCAGCACTAAAGATAAACATAATTTTTTCATACTAAATTGACCTTAGTGTATCTGCTATCTTTATTGAAAATACCTTAAAGAAGCAGACTAAATATGTAATTAAAAGAGTTACAACTATAGTTGAGAGATATCCTGCAACTACATGCACAAGATTTAAGGTACTTACAACAGTGCCTTGTCCTAACAATGAGGTAAAGTAATGATTAAATACCCACATACCTGTGTAAAAGAGCAAAAGTGATAAAGCGTATGCTAATGAGGATAAAATCGAGTTCTCAATTAGAACCATCATTAAAACTTTGGTCTTTTTAATACCGGTTAATAATAAGAGCGCATAGCTTTTCTCTGCTCTTAGAACTGAGGTTAGAATTAAACCTGCACTTGCAAAGATACCGCCTACAACCGAGATGATGGCAATTGCGTAAAAGATAAATGAGAGCACACTTGAGATTGCCTTTAAGTTCTCAATGGATGAGAGCATACTAAAAGTCTGGTAGTTCTTACTGCGTAAATAAGCATCCACAGGAGCTACATCATCTAGTGTTTTTACGTAAATTCTGGCTTTAGCAAAGAACTTTCTTTTATCGTTTAACTTTGAGCCATCTGAAAATACAGGAGGTTCATAGCCATCTTTAAAATCCTCCATATAAATTAGCGTATCAAAGTTAACTATAAGGGCATTAGTTGATAAGTATTCTTTTTTAATAATACCTTTTACACTAAAGGTAACTACAGAATTTTGTTTTGCGCCATCTGTAATTCTTGAGACGATGTATTTAATGCTATCCCCTGCTTTAATGCCTAAATCATGAGCTAAATTCTCACTTACATAAACTTCAGTTGTATCTAAAGAGTCTTCAAGTTTTGAAGCTTTTAAGAGAGGATCACCTTTTTTGGTTGGAATAGCTGACAGATCTCTTTTTATCTTGCCGTTAAAAGCAATATCTACAGTGGTACTTAATGATCTTGTAAGCGGAAGTACAAAGTCAATTTTAGGATTATGCTCTAAACCCTTAAAAAAGCTCTCATCAAGCTTATAACCTGTCTTTAGCTTTAATTCTAAATTTACAGGAGATGACTTTAGGTTATTCTCAAGTGAGGAAATGATGCCGTAACGCAATGAGAATAACAGTAAAAGAGGTGCAATTACCGAGCATAAAGCACCAATTAGACTTAAAGAAATCAGACGATTAAAACGCAGTGAGGATACAGCTAACTTAAAGATCATGCTTAGCCTCACTAGATACGCTATCAACACTGATTACAAATTGTCCTTTGTTTGCATCAATCTTTGCATATGACAGCGACTTTAAATTAAATTCTTTAACTAAACCTAAATCATGAGTTACCACTAAAGCACACATATCAAGTTGTCTTGATAAAGAGACAATACTTTCAAACAGGATTTTGCCATGCTCAGGATCGAGTGATGAGGTAGGTTCATCAATAAAAACAATCTTAGGTTTGTGACTGATAGTTTTTAAGAACACCGCTCTTTGGCGCTGTCCTATAGACAATTCATGAGGATAACGGTCTAAAAG
The DNA here is from genome assembly GCA_900315395.1 of uncultured Gammaproteobacteria bacterium. GTDB lineage: Bacteria > Pseudomonadota > Gammaproteobacteria > Enterobacterales > Succinivibrionaceae > Succinivibrio. Next base: position 21,611 of record OMZC01000042.1, on the reverse strand, counting down.
AGAGTCCATTGAGAATTGGGTCATCTTATCTACAACATCTTGATACAGAGCTTTTGTATCAAGTTTTTTACCTTCTAATTTGTAAAAGGAATCGGAACTTACTTCAATTTGCAGTTTTAGATTCTCTTTTATTGTAAGGTATGGGATAAGTCCTCCTGTCTGAGGCATATACCCCATTAAAGACGATCTAACTTTACACTGCTCTTTTACAGACAGTTTAGACAGTTCATAATTATCTAAAAGAAGTGACTTTGAAACAAAGTCCTGACGCAACAGTCCTAAGCACTCTAAAAGAGTACTTTTACCGCAGCCAGAGACTCCTGTAACAGCATAGACGTCACCAGAGTTTAAACTTAACTCTGGTAACTCTATTCTGTAGCCACAAGAGCCATCTTTTTGTTTATAGGTGTAAGACAGCTCTTTAACCTTAAAAGACACAGCCATAAGTTATGGCAATACCTCAAGAGGAATTGGGTATACAGCCTCAGATGCATCCTCATCTTTATTTAGTTTTACCCAGCGTGATGCGTCATCGTTACACTGCTGATAGTAGCGTAACTTATTCTCAAGATCTTCAACAGTCTGATTCTGTTCATCAGGTCCCATACTTGCCCAGGTATCCTCATCTAATTCTTGGAGTTTGCTCTTGTATGGAAGATCATCTAAATACTCACCTAAAAGACCTAGCTCACCTAACTTTAAGGTGTTCTCTTTATTGATTGAGTTAGGATCACGCCCCATGGATACAGCAACCGAGCGTAACTGATTGAACATATCCTCAGGCTCTAAAATACCCTGATTTGCTGAATCTAGAATTTTTGAGGTTACATCTTTTAAGGATGAAAGCTCACCTTTAGTCAGTAAAACTACAGGTGTACTTGTAGCCTGATTGTGAGAGATTAAATCTCTATCTGCAATCCAGCCAGATAAGAAATCAGGAGTTTTAGTACCAAGTTTTGAACCTAGGTAAGCTAACTGCATAGCATGACCTAAAGCTACAGTGTCCTGTTGCATCTGAGCGTTCTCATTATCAGCTGGTACCTCAGGGGCAGCACCTACAGCATCTTTTCCAAAGGCTAAGAGTTTTACCTGATTGGTAATGTTATTAGCAAGTTCATCAATCTTTTTACCAAAGTTCTTCACATCACCGGCATTTACTGGATAGTAAAGAGATTTGTTAATGGTGTCATTGTAGGTAAGTTCTTTATACTGGCTCTGGGCTTTCTCATGATCTCCGTTGCGCTTGCCTGAATCAGTTAAAAGGTGCATTGCGTATACTGCTACACCTTTGTGAGCAGCTTCTACTTTAAGCTCACGTGCATCTAAACCAGTTGATGAGAGTTTATCAGAGCCCTTAATACCACCAGCATCAGTAATAAGCACGATGTAACGACCACCATAATTAGACCAGTCAACCTGCTCTAGAGCAGTGTTAATACCAGCAAAAGAGTCCTCATCAAAGTACTTACTTGAAACTTTAGCCTGATTTAAAGTGTTTAACTTCTCTTTAAACTGCTTTTCATCTGTAGCTTCACCAGGTTTTACATAAATCTTTGAGGTGTACTCAAGACCAGGAGTTGCCTTAGTATTTGATCTGAATGAAACTAAACCAAAGTGCACACTGTCTGATAACTTTTGCTCTTTAATAGTCTTAGTAATAGCACTGATAGTCTCTTTAGTTCTATCAATGTAAGGCTGCATTGAAATACTTGAGTCAATAACAAAAACTACTGCAGCTTTAAAGGTCTTTAATTCATTTTGCTCATTGGAGACATTAACCTTTTTACCATCCTGCTTGGTAACAGAGGCAATCTTAAGCTCTCGTACATAGTTACCATCATCGAACATAGTCTCTTCAAAATCTAAGATAGGTAACAGGTAAAACTGCTTTTGATAATCAACAAAGTGCTCAGGCTCAACTGAGATCACCCCATCTACATTCTCTTTAGCAGCAACCTTTTTCATCATAGGATCTACTAAAGTTTTTGGATCTTTAGCTTCAACTATGTTCTGTAAATTTTCTTTATTCTTAAAGATTAAAGCACGATTTCGATTAGCAGGATTTGTAAACATTAAAGCAGTCTGCATTTTCCAGTCAATGGTACAGTCTTTGTTTAAGTAGCCTGAGATCTTACCGGTATCATCAGGACCTACTTTTAAAGTCTTACCATCATCAGCATAGACATAGAAACGAGAGAAAGCATCAACAACCTTGCCATCTTTATCATCGCTTTTAGCTTTTAATCTGCATGAAGGAGTAGTTAAAACTCGCTGATAAATTGAGCTTTTGCCTTCCATTAACAGAGGAGTATCAGCATAGGCTGAATTTAATACAAAGGATAAAAGCACAGCACCTGTTAGAACTTTTAATTTCATGTTATCTGTCCTTTAAAAGCTAATTCTTTAATGCTGACAATGCGCTCTTAGCATTGTCGTTACCTAATTCAACTGCCTTTTCGTACCAGTAAACAGCTTGAGTCTTATCTTTGCTTGCACAAGTTGTACTTAAAGATGAATTAGGATCAAAATACTGACCATAGGCAAAAGCAACCGCACCATCTTTTCTGCCATAGCTTGAGAACAGTCTCTTACCTAAATCGCACTTATCTTTAGAGAAAGCATCTTTTGCAAAGGCAGATACAGTAGCACTATCAGGCTTTGAAGCAATACAGTTTTTAATCATGACGTTGTCAGGATCTGAGGTGATGACACAAACTGTAGAACCGGCGCTTGTTGATGCTGTTGCAACTGAGTTGTCTGTTGCATTAGGTTCTGTTTGAGCTGGTTCATTGTCTTGAGGCTCAGTAGTATTATCAGATGAGCTGTTATCTGACTGAGAGTTGTCATCAGCTGACGCATTGTTATCCTGAGCAGAATTATCTTTTGCCTCTTCTGTCTGCTCTTGAGGTGCAGGCTCATTAGCATTTGATGAGTTATCTTTTGAACCACCAAAGAAACCTGCTAAGAACAGAGCTAACAGACCTATGATAAAGAGTAACAGAATAACTGCAGCGATAATTGCAAGGATTTTACCTTTTCCTGATGACTTAGCTGCTGTTGAGGTTGTAGTTGCTGTTGTAGCTGCAGTTGCAGCTTCATTTAAAACCTCATCTGATGTTTTAATCTCATCTACAGTAGCTTTATCTTCAGTAAAGGTAGGCTCTTTTTTCTCATTACTCTCATTAAAGGTAGCTGCGTTAATGCTCTCACCTTCTTTTTTTACGTAATCCTGGATTACTTTTAGTGTTCCAGTTACGCTTGCATCAAAATAAGCAGGATCACCTACAGCTTTTGAACTTACAGGATCATATTCAAGAGCTTTAACTTTAAACTTGCCTCCAAATGAATTTACCTTTTGAGCAAGTTCATTGTTAATTTCAGGAGGCAGTGGTGCACTAAAGCCATTATTATCAAATCCTATTTCCTCAGGCTTTAAGGTAACTCTTTTTAACTCTGTACTACCGTTTGGGTCAAAGAAGGTTAGATCTAAACCTGTACTTACCATCAAGTCATTTGAAAATGAATTTGACTTTAAAACAATTGAGCAACCATTATTTGTAGGTACTAGCTCTGCAATTTTCTCTGCCATATTATCCTTCTGTAAATTTTTTTTTGTATCTTTATTAGTACTCTTTATTTATGTTTAAAGTAACTACAAACTAAGCTAAACCTACAGCCTGTTCCATAGTATCTAAGTAAGAGCACAACTCATTGTTTTGAGCAGCACTCAGGTTGTACTTACTCTCTGCTGTGAGGTTTCTTACACTCATCAAATCAATAAAGACACTAAAGTAATCGTGATAATAGTGATCCTCAATATTATCAACTAGTGACTTGTCGATATTAGGAACCATACACATATCAGGATCTGAGTACTTAATGTTCTCTTTAAAGAAATCTCTGTCAGAATCATCTTTCTCTACATGAGTTATTGATTCTCTATTTAAAGTACCTACATAAAGGTAAGTATTAAAATCAGAGATTAACTTTAAGGCACGCATACACTGACCTAAAGCTAGTGCATCACGGCTTGACATATTGCCTTCATATGGCTCTAGTTTTGCAATGACACAATCTTCGACTTTAAGTGCTGTATAAGCTTTTGATAACTCATTGGTGTAGTTTGTAAGTAAGATCTTCAATCTCTCTTTTAAGTCTTTATCTGAGACAAACTGATTATTGTTATCTAAAAAGAGTGAATAGCATTTTGCTGATTCTGGATCTTTTAGAACTTCACTTAAGATAGCCTTTTTCTTTTGCTCTGATAAGTTTCTTAATAAGTTTGCATAAATCTCGTTAAAGAAATCACCGTTACAGATTGATACAAGGTTATCCTCTCTCATCTTGGTCAGGGCTCTGGCAAATCTGTATGAGTTGTTGCTGTTACCATCTGACTGATTGACTGTGTAATCTTTAAAAGCTTTGTCTTTATCAATTTCAATAAAATCGCGTAAGTAACTTAAAGTACCTGCTACTCTGTCACACTGTAACAGCTCTTGCATTAGTTTAAGACCTTTAGCGTAAGCTTCTTTTTGTGCCTTAGCGCCTTCACGTTTAGCATACATTGATAGAGCATCAACAATTTCTTTTACGTCTTTTAGAACTAAATCATATGTTCTGTCTTTGTTAACTTTGTAGTCAGCAAAGTTTTCACGTAAGAAAGAAGCTAGGTAGTTAACACCACCATCACTTGGCTTTAAGACCTCATCAATAGTCTTACAGCTACCATCTTTTTCATGGTAGACGTACTTTAATTCTGGGCATGATGAGATCCTAGTCTTGTACTCTTCTATCTGAGTTTTTACGTATTCATTAGGTAAGAAATCAACTTCTTTACCTCTTTCTTTTACGTACATATCATCAGTTTCAGGAATATTAGGTTTTCTTACAAAGAAGAACTGATTAAATGGAACACCTTTTACCCATTCATCAACCCAGGTGTGATGGAATGACTCTAAAGCTTTGTTAATCTTTGAGCTAATGCCTGAGTAATCTACAGCTACAGTAGGATCACCCTTTTCTTTAGCTTTTTCATTAGATTTTGCTTTATCAAGACCTAAACAAGAGCAACTGTCAAAACGAGTAAAAGCACCAATTAAAGGGATCTTGCCAAATTTAGCTCTTTCATCGGCTGTTCTACCAACGTTTTCATAAACCCAGTGCTCAATGCTGTTAATCTGCTCTTCTAAAACTTCCTGCTGTTTAGATACTGCTACACACCATAAGAGCACATCAATTTCATGACGGTCACAGTAAAGCTCAAATAAATATCCTACCTTACCACGACGTAAGTACTCAGTTGTGTCTGTATTAGGATCTTTAAATTTCTCAATTTCATCTGTCTTTCTTGAGCGACAGCCTGGGAAATCTAAAACATCAAAGCCATCGGCATTACTCTCTTGAGGTAATGGGAAGGAGAACTCACGGGCAGCAAAGGTCAATGAAGCAAAGGAGATGGTCTTTTTAATCTCATTACCATCATTTACTATTACCACCTCTACACTCTTACTTGGATCATCTTTATCTTTAAAGACATTCTTTAACACACCAATATCAAGTAAGGTACCATCCTCACGTCGACGGAATTCGCTCTCAGGAGCATTAGGATCTTCAATAAAGCAGTTTAAAGGTACATATACAGAACTTGCCCCTTCTAACTCCAAAAGTTGCTTACCTAGCTCTGTAAACAAGGTAGTAAAAGCATCTAGCTCATTCCACAGAATTGAGAACATTTTGGCGTGTCCTGCAAAATTTAGTTTTGAAACTAATCTGCGACACTCAGACCAGAAATAGCTGTCAATTGGGAATTTAGCGTTATCTCCAAAATCACTCTTAGACTTTCTGATTGCATATTTGGCAATAGAGACTACATCATAGTCGTGGATATAGCTTTTCTCATCCTTTAGAGCATATTTATCAGACTTTAGCTCTTCAAAGAAGTTCTTTAAAAACTCAGTAGAGCCAATCTTTTGGTTTTGAGCTGACAAGTAGTCACTTTGAGAGCCAGCTGGAACTGCTTTTAAATTTAAGTCTAAGTTATAAGAGTTAATGAGTACCTTGACTAAATCAGCCTCATTAAAGACTTTTACTTTAATTGGAAAGCCTGAAACGCCCTTATCATCAAACTTGGTAAAACGGGTAACAATACCGGTTGCCTCAAAGTCACCGCCAATCGGGTTCATGTGATTGAAGAAACTTACCTTTTTACCATCAAAAGTAGCAGTTAAATCATCGCCACCGAAGGAAGCTAAAGTTGAAACAAGGTAACTCTTACCTGCCTGAGAAGCGCCAAATACACCTACTGTGGTCTTTACAGGCAAGACATCGTGGGCAGTTTTTGCTTCTTCAATTAAAGAGCAGAGTTTGACTTCAAGAGAATTTCTCTTTTCCTGTACATTCTTATCATCAATACCTTCAAACCAAGGAATTACCTTTTGACATGTTGATGCAACCTCATTGAGGCGGTTATTTGTAAATGTATTTAAAGTCATATGAAACCTTATTTTAAGAGTAAACCAGTATTGTTCCAGTATTCTTCATCGTCACCTGAGACTGTCTTTAGTCTTAGGTTTAAAAATTCCTTGATAGGTGTTTTATTACTGTCACTTTGAGTTGCATCTTCAATCTTCATTAAGAAAATTGATGGAGCATTGTCAGGATCTTCATCTCGCATAAACTTAATGCATCCATATACAGGACTACCGGTGCAGGCTTTCTTGCCTTCATAGGTCTGTCCTTGGATCTTCAAGTCATAACGCATCTTGCCATCTACAGAGCCAGTCATCGCATCTTTGGCTTTATTCAAGCGACGCAACTGATCGTCTTTGTAACTTGCAATACATGGTTCTAAAAGTGAACTTAAGGTACGTAAAAACAGCATGCGCTGTCTCTTTTTATTGGCATCTTTCTTTTGAGCAATGGTAGCTGATAAATCCCCCTGATATAAGGATTTATAGTTGGCTACTGCCTGCTCTTTTAACTCAGCTCTCTTCTTGTCAGCACCAAAGAGCTTTGACATGCCACCTAATTTAGTGTTGTTAGCTTCATCGTCACCATATTTTTGGGCACTAACTTCAAATTGAGCTTTTATGTCATTTTCATCCTGAGCATTCATGCGTTCAAGAGCAGCCTTACCTGAATCAAAGGCTTCTTTCATCTTAGACAGACACTCTTGGATGTATTCTTTATTACCATTAGTATCCACAGCTTTTAGTTTAGAGAAAAGCTCTTTATCCAATTTCTCGTAATACTCATCAGTAAAATCTACATCATCAGGAATGATCCACTCTTTAGTATCTTTTACTTTTTGCAGATCATTAACATCATTGTATAGACCTACACTAAAGAGCATTGCTGAATCAAAGTGTGGATCAAAAAACTGTCTGTAACCTAGTTTTAAAGGTAACTCAGTGTTGAACTTTAAATTACCTTCATCATCTGGTCTGGTAATTCCAGGAATGTTCTTTACAACATCAGCTCCTGCCTTGGTAAAGGCAGTATCGAGATCATATTTTGATGAGCGCTTTTCAACAGGCTCTGATAACTCTGATTTGAAGTCCTGTTCAGCCTTAGTGCTGAATCTGTACAGTACCTCATTCTTATTTAACATACTCTCATTGTCTAATGCGCCAAAGTAACGCATAGGAGTTGAGGATGGTAGTGGATTAGTGTTAATTCTAAAGTTAATGAGCTTATTAGCATCAGCAATCTTGGTGTAGCCTAAAAGAGCTCCCACAACCACTGTAGACTTAGGATCACCGATACGACCTTCTTTTACACCAAAGGATGGATACCAGCCGTTGCACTTGTAGTTGTGCATAGAAATAATTCTGTATGGTGATAAGGATGACTTACGCTCAATAAAACGTCTTAATCCAGGGATCTTTGAAGGACGACCGGTTAACAGTAATACATCACAGCAGTAAGAATTTACGATAGTGTTCAAGTAGTTTAAGCACTTGCTGATAACAGAGTTCTCGCCTCGAGAGATATCGTAATTTATCTGGTATAAGTCAAAAACTAACTCTCTTGATAAAAGGTTGTAGTCTTTGCCTAACTGATTATTTAAGTACTCAATTACGCTTTCATCAACAGCACTCTTACCCTCTTCTAGAACCACCTCATCATTAGGATTGTTCAGCATCTCAAGATTGCATTTATCCTTACAAAGTATAAAGTCCTCAACTGTACCCTGAACAGAAATATCAGTGTGTCCAGCTGGAACTTTTTCTAAGGATTCGATTCTAGATAAAATTCTGTAAGCTACTTTTGAAAAGATCTGCTCGACAGTCTGTACACGGTTCTTACGGTTCTTTACATCCTGTCCGGACATATTGCCTACAATCTTTGATAACTCTTCATTTGAACCTAGCTTAGGAATGATGTAGTTGCGGATGATATCTAAAACTAAATCATCACCTGCTATCTTAAAGCCATCACGTAAAACTTCACGGATCTGAATAGAAGCGTTCTGATTGCTTACCTCTTCTTTGAAGTTGCCATTATTGTAATCGTCAATTTCTTCACACTTCTTATCAGGGAAACTGTAATCGGCAATTACTAAATCAGTAGTACCACCACCGATATCAATAGAAGCAATTCTTGCTGATACTGATGAGGCTACAAGATTGCTTGATTTTGGACGGCTAATTTCATTGAATCTGCCATCAGCATCATGACGACGGATCTCTTTGATGAAAGACTTACAGTTACCGTTGAAAACTCTTTGAGTCTCGTTATACAGATATACCATCTGACCTGCTAAGGTCTCATCCCATTTTAAGAAGACCTGTGGTACTTCAGGGAACATCAAACGGGCTTTTTCTACATAATGGAATTCGTTAGCTGGAGTTGGATCATAGCCGTAAGCTTTCCAAATCACACCGATTGCCTGATAAGCACATGATCTGAAGATCTCACGCTCAACATCTGGCATTGAAGGAGGTGTAGTTAAAACAATTGATTTTAATTTACGTGGCAGAGCATGATCTTCCATTGAGGAACGGTAATAGTAACTGTTCATCTGCATCATGGCCTGCAAGATGATCTCTATTAACATGAAAGTCATAGCTGACTTTCCTGAATAGTTAGCTTTTAACTGACTGTCATCCCCTGTGCTTGCAAATAAGGCATCACCTGTTGAATTTAAGAACTTTGATACAGGAAGATAGGTAGCAGCCTTCTCACCTTCTTTATTCTTTAAAAGATCAAAGTAGAGTTTTTCATTCTTTTCATTGCGACGGTATACAGGAGTCTGGTAATAAGTAGTATTGAATTTCCACTCAGACTTAGGAGTATCGTTAATCTGCCATAAGTAACGTTTAGGAGAATTTAAGCCGGTATTACCCTCATTACCTTTTGCCATAGCAGCAAGTTTGGTAGCTTCAGTACCCACACGAGCTAAAGATGGCCACTTGAAGGCATCTAATCTTGAGGAGATATCAGAGCAGTAGTTAAAATCAAAATTTGCTCTTTGGAACTGAATTCTACTTGCAAAGGCACCTGAATATACATGCTCTGGCGCATTTAAGTCACGAATGATAAGAGGAGTACTGTTAGGGAAAGTATCAGAGCTACTTAACATTGAAGTGCCCTCTTCAACTAACAGACCACAAGTACGTGAATTACCAATATCTAAGATTAAACTTACATCTAATGAGCTGTCTGTCTCGGTATGAGTTTTATCAAAGTGAATGAGCTTAATATCATTAGGCATAAAGAAATGCTTAATGAAAGCTAAAACATTAAGATAATGCTTTTCATAAACTCTGTTCTTAATGTATTGATCATCATCGGTGGTGGCTTTAGCCTTCTCAGCGGCATTATTAGTAGATAAAGGATAGATCTCCTTCATAATGCTCTTAATCCATTCTGAGACAAAGCTGATACCGTTTTTACCATTTAACAATGAGGTAGCTTCAATACCATCTCTGAAGGTAAAGCTAGTATCAATATCCACAGAGGTTGGGGCATTGTGCAGAGCTTCATTATCCTGACTGTTATCTACAGTAGTATCAAAAGCTAAGGTTAAGTGATAACGTCCGCCTTTTTCTTCAGCAAGTTTAGCTTCACTTAAATTGATAATTCTTGCACGAGCCCAGTTAGCAGGACCTTCTTTTTTACCTTTATTAAAGTAAGGAATTGGGAACCAGACACCATTGAAGAGTTTTAAAGAATCTAAAACTCTAACATCATTTTCAGAATCAAACTCTTCTACAGCTTCTTTAGACTGCTCATAATCAATTGATTCATCAACAATATATTTATCCTGAGCTCGATTTAATCTTAATCTTGCAAAGTGATCACCCATGCCTTCTATTTTTACGAATTTACCGAATTTTACATAAGCAGGATAGGTATTAAGATCATCTAACTCAAAGTTGATTTCATTATTAGTATTTTTATCCGACTCAAAATTGATTTCAAAGTCTAAGAACTGAACTCCAGAGTTTGCAATCAGATCGATTTCAGAATTTTCTTCAACTGTAGTATCGCGTGATAAGACCTTACTCAGTCTCTTGATTGTTAATGGCTGATTTTGCTTCACAAGAATCACCTTATATAAAATAATTTACAAGCTGTAAAATAATTTACCACAACAAAAGATAAGGCGCTGAACAAAATCATCTAATTATTATACAGCGCACAATTAGTGCATTAAGAATTTGTAAAGCCTTAGTGAAGTGCTGTTTTGGGGATGCGCCACAGATTTTGGGCATAAAAAAGGCGACACTCAAGTCGCTTCTTCAAATGGTGGATGCTATAGGACTCGAACCTATGACCCTCTGCTTGTAAGGCAGATGCTCTAACCAAACTGAGCTAAGCATCCAAGTGGTGGGTTGTGAGGGGGTCGAACCCGCGACCAACGGATTAAGAGTCCGCTGCTCTACCAACTGAGCTAACAACCCACTTGAATGATTTTCTACTTAGCGCATGGTGGGTTGTGAGGGGGTCGAACCCGCGACCAACGGATTAAGAGTCCGCTGCTCTACCAACTGAGCTAACAACCCACTTGAATGATTTTCTACTTAGCGCATGGTGGGTTGTGAGGGGGTCGAACCCGCGACCAACGGATTAAGAGTCCGCTGCTCTACCAACTGAGCTAACAACCCACTTGAATGATTTTCTACTTAGCGCATGGTGGGTTGTGAGGGGGTCGAACCCGCGACCAACGGATTAAGAGTCCGCTGCTCTACCAACTGAGCTAACAACCCAGCGCATAGTAGTAGTACGTCAGGATGGTGGGTCGTGAGAGATTCGAACTCTCGACCAACGGATTAAAAGTCCGCTGCTCTACCGACTGAGCTAACGACCCAATCACCGAACGTTTTTGTTGATTAACTCAACGGCGACTATTTTACTAAAAATTTATGATCTTGCAAGCATTTTTTTACAAAAATTTCATATTTTTTCACGAACATGATTTTTAAGCGGTTCTTATTCCACCATTAGTTTGGTGATCTTATAGCCTTTACCTAGTTCATAGATAGTTAATGTAAGATATTCAATAAAACTGATTGTTAAAAAGCTCTCTCTTTTAGAACTTTTTGATAAATTTTATTGATTTATAAAAAGAAAACCATCCAAAGTTTTACCTTCGAATGGTCTTATTACATAAAGATTTTCAATCAAATAACTGAATCTTTCTCTACTAGTTTAAAGAAGCTAGTTCCTTTTTAGCTAAAGCAGATGAACTTGAGGTAGGATAGGTCTTAATCAGAACTTCAAAGAACTTCTTAGCCTTATCTTTATCGCCTAGTGCTTTTGAGGTTACACCTAACTTGTATAAAGCATCAGCTCTTTTAGTTGATCCTTTAAACTTAGCGGTATTTAAGAAGCTTACACGGGCATCCTGGTAGTTCTTCTGCTTATACTGGACCTGACCTAACCAGTACCATGCATTTGGTGTTAAGGAGTTATTAGGATATTTAGTTACATAGTTTGAAAAACCTGTAGCTGACTCACTTAACTTATTCTTAACTAAAAGGTTATAGGCACTCTGATACATCTTTACTGCCTGAGCATCTGCAACAGGTAGGGATGAGTCACTGCCTGCTGTTGGTGTTGCAGCTGCTGTACTTTGTGTCTGAACTTTACTCTTAGATAAAGTAGCACCTGAATTACCAGTTACAGTATTGATTGGAATAGAGTTTGCGTCATTAGCTTTTGCATTAGGAGATGCTTGATTGTTTTGCGCAGTCTGTGCGTTAGCATCACCGTTATCAGCTCCATTTTGATTGCTTGCATCACCAGAATTTGCAGCTAACTTTGCCTTTAAATCAGAATTTTCTTGTTGTAGCGCCTGAAGATCATGATTTAAAGACTCAATTTGGCCTTCTGAATCTGCTAATTTACTTTGTAGATCCTGTACCTGATTCTGAAGCTTTAACATATTCAACTGCATTGCCTGTAGCTGTTCATCATCTGCATTTGCAGTAAATGAAGCTGTTATAGCTAATGCCAGTGCTGAATATTTAAATAAATTTAAAATTCTGTTCACTTTTATTGCTCCGAATTTAATGATCCGAAATGTTTTTTTAGATCATATACAATTCACAAGAAAATAACAAAATAATCTGAAAATGGTCTTATTTAGACCTACGAAAAAGGGCGAACCTAAGTTCGCCCTCTTATTCTATATTGCAATACTTATGCTTAAGTTATAAACACGCTTAAACTATAAACAAAGCATTTTCAAATTAGTAGTTTAATACAGCACGACGGTTCTTTGACCAAGCTGACTCATCATGACCTTCAACAGCAGGCTTCTCTTCACCATAGCTTACGATTGAAAGCTGATTTACATCAACACCTAAGTTCTGCATGTAACGAGCAACTGAACGAGCACGTCTCTCACCTAAAGCGATGTTGTACTCTGGAGTACCACGCTCATCGGTATGACCTTCGATGATTACACGAGCCTCAGGATTCTTCTTTAAGTATGCAGCGTTAGCCTGCATTACACCTAGGTACTGATCCTGAATATTCTCTGAGTTGTAAGCGAAGTAAATGGTGTGGTTGTCAGCTAATTCAGCAGGGCCATTCCAGCCATCAGCTGAACCGTTAGGATCACCAACGGTTAAAGCACCATCTGAGTCTAAACCTAAAGATGCATCTGAACCATCTTCAACTAATGAAGACTGATCATTTTTTGATGAACATGCAGTCATAGTTACTAGAGCTAGAGAGCAAATCAAAGTTATCAAGTAGTTCTTAAACATTTTTTATTTCCTGTAAGTTATGTTTAACTATTGTTTTATCTATTTTGTAGAAGGCCTTCTAGCCTTCTACATAAATTCTTTTACTTCTGCAGTAATGGACCCCATGAAGGAGAGCTAATCTCACCAGCGCTTGATGGAAGATTTGCCTTAAATCTGCCGTCAGATGATACGATAGCTAGACCTTTACGTCCTTGATATACTGTTGAATATATTACCATACTTCCGTTAGGTGCAACACTTGGTGATTCATCTAATGAAGAAGTTGTCAGCATATAAATGCTACCATCTGGATCAACTCTAGCAACCCTAAAGCCGTTAACCTGAGTAATTACGATTAAAGACTTAGTGCCAGGGATCTGCTTTGCTGATAAGTTCTTTGCACCCTGATAGGTAACTCTCTGAGTGCTCTGAGTTGCAAAGTCATATCTGTAGATCTGAGCTCTACCGCCACGCTCTGAGGTAAAGTATAGTGACTTGCTGTCAGCAGCCCATGTAGGCTCGGTATCAATTGCTTTGTTGCTAGTTACACGAACAAAACGTGACTGAGTTAAATCAAAGTAGTAAATATCAGGCTGACCATCCTTTGATAAGGTCATAGCAATCTTAGTACCATCAGGTGACCAAGCAGGAGAGCTGTTTAATCCTGAGAATGAAGCTAACTTCTGACGCTTCTTTGAAATGATGTCCTGAACAAAGATAGCAGGAGATCTCTTCTCAAAGCTTACATATGCTAAACGTCTGCCATCAGGTGACCATGATGGAGTCATGATAGGCTGAGTTGACTTCACAATTGGAGTCTCGTTATAGCCATCATAATCAGCAGTCATTAACTGATATGGGAAAGGAGCGCCAAACTTGGTTACTACATAAGCAATACGGGTTCTAAAGCAACCTCTCTGACCTGTGAAAGCTTCATAGATTCTGTCAGAAATTCTGTGAGATGCCTGACGCATAGTAGCTAAGCTTGAATCGCCCTTATAGTGAGCTAAAACTTTGCCCTTGTTTGCGCCCTGTAGACCTACAACTTGGAACTCAACGTTGTAAACTTTATTACCCTTATCCTGTACAACACCTGCTACAGCAACTTCTGCACCAGAGGTTGCAGCAACATCAGCATTCACCTGACCGTCCTGAACACCACCCTGAGGTAGAGCTGAGGTAGCTATTGGTGAAAACTTACCAGATCTCATTAAATCAGCAGAAACTACTGATGCCACATCAAGATTTACAGCTGAAGCCTGTGAGAATGGATAAACGGCGATCTTATGACCTTCGTTAATACCACCTGTAATTTCAATCTGTAATTCTGCATTGGCTGTTGTCGCTGTAAGTAACACAGCTACGGCTGCCAGAATTCTCTTTAGCATGAATTTAACTCCCTGAAAAATTTTTAAATATTATATGCCTATCAAAGCTTAGGTGTCATAGAAATCTTTATATTAGAGCACTCTGGGCAAGTAGCAGGAGGTCTTGGGAACATTCCAACCATTCTAATTGCATCAAGTGCACTTTGGCAGACCTTCTCATCACCCTGACAGCTCTCGTCAGTTACAGTACCATCAGCTGTTACCTTAATAGAAACAACAACCTTCTTGCCGTTCATTGACTGATCGACTCTCCAGTTCTGTTCAATTAAGCCACGAACCTTATCACCATAACCGCCATCTCCGCCGCCACCGCCAGAGCCTAAGCCCTGACCGTTCTTTTCATCGCCATCAGCAGTACCTAAGATGTCGCCTTCTAATGAGTCAGCTTCAGCTTTTGCTTTTGCAGCAGCTGCTGCCTTTGCTTTAGCGTCGGCCTCAGCCTTAGCCTTAGCTGCAGCTTCAGCTTTCTTTTTAGCTTCAGCTTCTGCCTTTTTCTTAGCTTCAGCCTCAGCTTTCTTTTTAGCCTCTGCTTCAGCCTTCTTCTTAGCTTCAGCCTCGGCTTTCTTCTTAGCCTCTGCTACTTTCTTAGCTTCTTCCTCAGCCTTTTTCTTTGCCTCAGCTTCAGCTTTCTTCTTTTGCTCAAGCTTCTTCTGTTCTTCTAACTTTTTCTGCTCTTCAAGTTTCTTTTGCTCTTCAAGCTTTTTCTTCTCTTCAGCTTTCTTTAAAGCTAAAGCTTTTTCTTCTTCTAACTTACGAGCTTTTTCGATCTCTTGTTTCTTTTGCAGAGCAATAGCTTCCTGACGCTGCTGTTCTTGAGCTTTCTGCTCCTGAAGACGCTGTTCCATTTCCTGTTTTGCTTGTTCTACAGAGTTATCCTCTTGAACTGTCTCTTCAGGTTCTGGTGCAGGAGCTGGTGCTGGAGCTGCTTTTGCAGTTCCATTAGGATTGCCTTTAGCTGGAGGCACAAAGGTAGCATGCATGATGTCACCCTGTCCCATATTAGGCTTAGTAGGCTTGTCTAGAGAAAATCTGATAAGCAGCACACCTAGCAGAATAGCATGCAATGCTACTGCTATGATAAAAGCTGCTTTCATGTTAATTTTCATATAAAAAACCGCTAATTAGAATTGATAGGTTCAGTTACCAAACCAACGCTCTTAACACCACCGTTTTTCAAAGCATTCATAAGCTGAATAACATTGTCGTATGCTACCTGAGCATCACCCTGAACAACGACTGGTCTTGAAGGATCTTTTTGTAACTGAGCTGACACATAAGCTGTAAGTTCATCTAAGCTTCCCATCTTTTCAGAGGTAGTATCGATACTTACATAAAACTGTCCAGCCTTATCAACAGTTGCAATAATAGGTGTCTGCTGATTCTCATTCATGGTCTCTGACTGTGCCTGAGGCAGATCAACAGTTACACCTTGCATAACAACAGGAGCTGTTGCAATAAAAATAACCAGTAGCACCAGCATAACATCAATGTAAGGAACCACATTGATCTCTGCTTTGGCTCTTGACTTGCTACGAGTACGTGCAGTCTGCATGATTAGCGCTCCTGACCATTACTCTGAGGTCTGTTAAAGCTTCTCATTCTGTCCCCTTCAACACCTGGAGTCTGGTAACGAACTGAGCTTTGAGTATGAGCTGCTCTGTTTAAACGGGCTCTAGCAAATGCTGACTGCTGCTCCTCCCCTCCTACTGTGGTATGGGAGAAAGTTTTTTGAGGTTCACGAACATAACCTGTAGTGCTCTGTGAATGATAGCTTGGAGTTTGATGCATGGATGACTGCATGGTTGAAGCAGTATTCTGAACATTATCCTTTTTCTGATTCATTTCAGAACGAACACGTACTAAACGTCTGTTTAGAATAGTCGCAAACTCATCCATGAAGTTGATGTATCTGTTCTCTAAGGTTTCAACTTTAGTTACGAAACGGTTATAAAACATAACAGCAGGAATAGCAGCAAACAGACCCATTGCAGTAGCAATCAAAGCTTCAGCAATAGGAGGAGCAACCATTGATAAAGTTGCATTCTTAACAGCAGCTAAGGCAATGAAAGCGTGCATAATACCCCAAACGGTACCAAACAGACCAATGTAAGGGCTGATTGAACCTACGGTAGCAAGAGTTGCTAAGTGTGACTCAAGATTTTCTAACTCTCTTGATTCTGATACTTTCATCTGACGGTAAGTACCATCCATCACAACTTCCTGATCAGCAGGACCTGAGTTAATCAATCTTACGAACTCTTTAAAACCTGCTGTGTAAATTACCTCAAGTCCGATTAGTTCGTTTGAGCGTTTTACACAGTCCTGATAAAGATTGTTTAAATCAATTCCTGACCAAAACTTCTCTTCAAATTCATCTGCCTTAACTCTAGCATTCTTATAAGCGCTAGATCTTGAAACGATAATTGTCCATGAAGCTACTGATAATGACAGTAGGAATAGCATTACCACCTGTACTAGAGTACTTGCATTTAATATTAGGTTGGTAATAGACAACTGGCCTGAAGTATCCATTTAGAACTTAACCTCTAAGTTTGTTACATCCTCTGGTATAAATTGCTTGATATAAGCTAAAGCCTCACGACTCATTGGAGTAGGCTTCATCTTGTTCATATCTAAAAATGCGATCGAGCATTCAAATTCAAACAATAATTCTGAGTGTTGATTATAAACTTGTTGAAAAATTTTTAAACTTGCAAATCGAGCTTTTGTTGGAATACAGGTAACTGTAAGCAAATCATCTAGCTTTGCAGAGCTAATATAATTGCCTTTGATATTTTTTATTACAAAGCCTAGCTTTTGCTCCAACATAGAGCTTTGACTCATGCCCATACCACGAAGCCACTCAGTTCTGGCTCTTTCGCAGAATTTTAAGTAGTTTGCATAATAGACAATTCCACCAGCATCAGTATCTTCATAATAAACGCGAGACTGATTGGTAAAAACTTTAGCTGTCATTATGAGTTTTCCTTTTCAATCTTTAAACCAAATTTCTTATAGGCCTTATCAGTTGCAATACGACCTGTTCTTGAACGCTGTACGAAGCCCTGCTGAATAATATAAGGCTCTACCACATTCTCTAAAGTATCTCTGTCATGACCTAATGAGGCAGCTAAACTTTCAATACCTACAGGGCCACCTGCAAAATCATAGATTATGCTGCGCAAATACTGTCTGTCAAAATCATCAAAACCGTCTTCATCAATACGTAGCATGGTAAGAGCAGATTTTGCAATATCTAAAGTAATTCTGCCATTACCTTTTACCTGAGCATAGTCTCTTACACGGCGTAACAGACGGTTAGCGATACGAGGAGTGCCACGTGATCTTTTGGCAATCTCATGAGCACCATCTTTATCAATTAGAACTTTTAATTTTGAAGCTGAACAATTGATAATGATTTCAAGCTCTTCTGGGGTATAGAACTTTAACTGCAGAATAATGCCAAATCTTGCACGCAATGGTGAAGTTAAAGTACCGGCTCTTGTAGTTGCACCTACTAGTGTAAATGGATTTAGAGTGATCTTAATTGAACGGGCAGAAGGACCTTCACCTGTCATGATATCCACCATGTAATCTTCCATAGCAGGATATAAGAACTCTTCAATTACAGGTGACAATCTGTGGATCTCATCAATAAAGATGACATTTCTAGGTTGCAGATTGGTAAGCAGTGCTGCAGCATCACCTTTCTTTTCAAGTGCAGGACCTGAGGTCTGTGAAATACCTACAGACAGTTCATTTGCAATAATGTTAGATAATGTGGTCTTACCAAGACCGGGAGGTCCAAAGATCAGAACATGATCTAAGGCTTCACCACGCTGTTTAGCTGCTTTTAGAGCAATACCTAACTGTTCTTTTACTTCAGTCTGACCAATATAGTCATCTAAAGTCTGAGGTCTTAAAGCCCTATCCTCTGAGGCTTTAGTATTCTCTAAAATCTCCTCTTCAGGAGTTTTTTCAGGTCTTACATCTGAACTTACTTCTAAAGAGTCAGCAAAAATACCTAAATCTTTATCTGATGCCATAAATTAAGCACGTCCTTTGGTAATTAAAGCTAATGCAGCAACAATAATTTCTTGAGTGGTCATATCGTGTTTTTGTGCTAAAACAGCTTTTACACACTTAATTGCATCGCCTTCTTTATAACCTAGTGCTGTCATAGCAGCAATTGCATCATTAAAGTTCTCATTAGCCTGAGTTGTAGCACTTACATTAGTACCTAAAGCTACATTCTGTGCTACAGAGAAGTTCTTTAACCTATCCTTTAACTCAACTACCATTCTTTGAGCAGTCTTTTTACCAACACCAGGGATCTGCTCTAGAGCTTTTGATTGTTCGCCCAAAACAGTTTCAACAAATGAATCTACGTCAAATGTAGATAACACAGCTAAAGCCATCTTAGGACCAACACCGTTAACCTTTATTAATGTTCTAAAAAGTTCTCTTTGTTCAACTGAACCGAAACCATACAGAACTTGAGCATCTTCTCTTACAACATGCTGGATAAATACAAAGGTATTCTCACCTACCTTTAAATTACCAAGACAGGTAACTGGCATATCTACTTCATAGCCTACTCCACCTACCTCAATAAGTGCAGTTACCCCATCTATTCTTAAAACTTTTCCTTGTAAACTTCCAATCATTAAAGATTACCTGTTATTTGTGGCAAGCTACTATCTTCAAAGCATTGATATTCAAAGACGTAGCTTACTTTTATTTTTCTCTTTGGAATCTGCCATGAACAGAGCCTTGTGTTGCCACACCAGCGCCCATAGCTTTTGTAACCTTACTTGTAAAGCAGTGACAGAGTGCACAAGCTAAACCATCAGCAGCATCAGCTTGTGGATTGCCATTTAATCTTAAGATCTTTTTGACCATGAACTGGACTTGTTCTTTATCAGCCCAACCATATCCAACTACAGATTGTTTAATTTGCATTGGAGTATACTCAAATACACTTAGTCCCAGGTTAGCTCCTGCTACAATCGCGCTCGCTCTAGCCTCTGACAGTTTTACGGTTGACTGAACATTTTTAGATAGGAAGGTTTCTTCAACTGCCATTGAGTCAGGTTTAAACTGTTCAATTAAAGCAGTGACACCGTCATAAATGATCTTAAGTTTTGAAGCTAAATCTCCATCACCTGTCTTAATACAACCTGATCCTATATACATTGGATCATTGCCATTCATTCTGACAATGCCGTAGCCTGTAAATCTTGAGCCAGGATCGATACCTATAATTATTTCTGACATCTATCTTATCTGTATATAAAAGGATCTTTGAGGTTGTATTTTTGCTTTCTTACCTTCTAAAAACTTAAGGCAAAATTGCCTTAAAAATAAATTGTTAGCAGATAAGTTACGCACAATCTAATGACTGTAAATTATACCTTATGAATTTGAAAAATGCTTTTTATAACTTACATAAAATAAAAAAAGCAGAACCTGAAAAGATCCTGCTTGAACAATGAAAATATGAGATTTCAAATGGAGCAGATTGCTCTGCTCCTACATAAGTGAACTATATTAGAACCAAGCTGTAGCCTGAACACCAAATACAGTTACATTATTTCTATTTCTACCAGTTGTAACATTTTCTAATGAACCATCAGACTTTGTTACTACGTGGCTGTAATCTTTCTTGAATGCAGCAAACTCTTCTGCATTGTGACCTGCATGCTTATATGTTACAAAGAAACGGATTTCTGGTGTAGCATAGAATGAAGATGCATTTGGAGTTACACAGTAAGCTAAAGTAGCTTTCTGCTGCTGAGTATTTACGTCGTCTTTAGAATCTAAGTAAGTATTAGACTGTGTAATCATACCTAGCTCTAAATCTAACTTGGTCATCTTAGTTAACTGTAATTCAGGACGTACGACTAACTGGAAAGCTTTTACCTTATCTAATTTAGTTAGCTGCTTATCATAACCGCCGTTAATGGTACCTCTTACGTGGTAGTACATTCTGAAGCTGTCAGTAAAGCTTACTGCACCCTTATCTAAGATTTCCCATGTATAGGTGCTGCTTGTTGCATTATCCTGTAACCAAGTACCGTCACCAAAACCACCAAATGCAGTTGAACCTGTAATATATCTTACATAGGTCTCATTCCAACCACCTAATAAAGCTTCACCAAAGCCTAAGGTAAAGATATGACCATTAGAAATATCATGAGCTAACTTGTAGTTCCATGAAGAGTACTCTGAAGAGTAACGCTGAGGAACAATAACGGTATAACCAAAATCAAGGTTAGTACCATCAACAGGAGCGAAGTTGTAGTCAACATCAAAGATATTAGTTGAAATATCTGATGGAGAAATAGCACTGCTTACATCAACTTTCTTGTATTTCTTACCAGCGAACTTAACATCATAGTCTTTGTCACCGGTTACTTCTTTGTACTCTGTATACTTAAACTTTGCATCATTATCTAAAGTTGAGTCAAATGTTGCAGAGCTGTCACGACGAGTCCAGTTTGCTCTTAACTTACCTGAACCTAATGATAAGTTCTCAATACCAACACCATTACCTGATACATTTCTCCAGAACTGATCGGTAATAAATGAGTCAGAACGAACGTATTTCTTACCTACCCATAGTACTGCACCTGGATCAAAATCAAATAAACCAGATACCCTCATGTAAGCCTGAGTATTAGCAAAGGTTAAATCGCTATTGGTATCCTGCCAAGCACCTTGTTTTATTGACTTCATTGCAAAAGATGTTCTGAAATCCCACACAGTATTATCAATTTCAGCCAGAGTTACACCAGGAGCTAATTCGATGTATAAATCGTTCTCATTACCTAAACGACCTACATCATTTGGATTTGAATCAAAATGTTTTGAAAATACTGCAGCACGGAAACATGAAGCATCACCCTTTAATGCTGTATCAGCATTGATAGTAGCGTTAGCTGCAGGAGCCATAAAAGAAGCTGCAACGACAGCAGCTGCCAGAAGATTAACTTTTTTCATTTTTTACATCCCATAATAAAGC
>OMZC01000085.1 GCA_900315395.1 uncultured Gammaproteobacteria bacterium | reverse complement strand
ATTTTTCTTTAAAGATCAAAGGGGTTTACCAAATTTAATTTATAGAACTCCCCTTTAATTATTTGCTCTGATGCGTTTAAAGAAATCTGCTTAAAGGCTTCTGCCATTAAAATACCAATACTTAAGGAGAACACTGCTCCTGGCATATTTTCCCAACAATGTCCTGTACCAAGAGGAATGCCTCTTGCGTATAGATTTAAAGAGAAGGAGGCAATAATAACTGTTAGAAGGAGCGCATATTTCTTTTCCAGTGTCTTAAAAATGGCGTAATAAATACAGGAAAGGAAGAACAGATTATTAACATACCAAGCTGGTGCTACTAGATAATTAGTATCGGAGCTTTTTAATACACTGATCAAAAGCGAGGCTAAAAGATTGTCTTCAATTGGATGATAGGCAGTATTAAAATTGTATAAGGCCAATCCAACAATTGTTGTAAATATTACAAGACCTGATAGTCTTAACCATCTCTTCTTTATAAAGAATAAAGCTTCAGATTGTAAATTCTTTGGACTATAAAAAAGAAAGAATCCTGCTATAACGAAGAACAGTTGAGAACGACCTCCATTTACAAAATTATCTAAATAGAAGAATTCCTGCTGCGAGATGTTTATAAAGTTTCCTGCACTATGTTCCAAAATTACGAACATCACTAAAAGAAAACGCAGGATTTCGATATTCATAAATTGTCTTGATTTATAGTGAACGACAACTTTTGATTCGTCTATTTTTTCTCTTTTAAACAGAAAGTTAAAAAGCTGTAAGCAGATAAAATAGGAAATAACGCCTATAGTCAAGATACTTAGAATATTACCATATCTTATGCCAGGAGTTCCCCTCATAGAGAGTCTTTTGTCAATAATTATGGTTGCCTGATCTTTGTCTTTTCCTGAAACCTTAATAGTGGCAGTTTCACGCAGATCACCTTTTAAGAGATTTAAACTATCTCCAACTTTTAAATCTGACTCATTAGTTGCAATTGAATTAAGAGGTGTCTTATCGTGACCTAACTTAATATCCCCAATCTCAAAGCTTCCCGCGGTGTTGTCAAATCTAAACTCAATTCGGTCAATAACTGTGTTTCTTGGTATTTTTAAAATACACTCAAGATTTGAGGTTATTTCTTTTTGAGTTCCAACAGGACATCCTGTTCCAAAAGATCCTCTAAAATTTTTGTTTACAGACTCAAAAGCAGGACGAATAAAAATTTTTGTGGCTGAATCAAAATGAGGGGTGAATTTAAATGAAATTAAAAAATCATCACAGAGAGGTGAATATCTTGAAGATAAACTCATTATTGTGATTACTATTAGAGTAAAAAATAGCGCTAAAAGAACCTTTGTTTTCTTAAACCAAAGGTCTTCCCCCCCCCCCTTACAATTACGGGAAATGTTTGAATTGTTCATAAATGTAACCAAATAAAATTATTGGAAAATAAAAACATAAAAAGAATTAAATCGATTGAGAAATATTAACTCTAATTCCTAAAAATTAAAACATCTTGAACATAAGCATATAGAAATACCTTCCATATTTTTTCTCAAAGGACATAAATATATTTTCAATTATTTGATGTGCCTCTATTTTTATCATATCCAATTATATTTGTCGCATTTATAATATATTTGAGTAAATATCTTTGTCGCATATCTTATGAAAAACAATAGTATAAAGCTTTACGAAAGGAATGTATTGTCAGGTCAAATTGGGCTAAGGTACAACAAATATATTCCTTGGCTTAAGGTTAAAGACGTGAAGTCTTGTGCTGTAAAAAGCAGGATTTATTCTCATCGTTTTGGAAGGATGTTTCATTTACTTTCTCATGGGGAAGTCATGGCTTTTTATCAGTATGAGTGGGATGACTCCATTACTGAGTTGAGAGAACAATTCCCGCTAGATCCAAAGATAACCATCCAAATATGTGACGACCTTAAGGTTTTACATCCTGGTTATACTCATGGAGGCTCGGTAATGACTACAGATTTTGTCATTACCAAAAAAGGCAAAAGAATTGGAGAAGAAATATACTCAGCTGTACAGATAAAAAACAATCTCTCAGCAATTAATAAACCAAGAACTTATACAAAACTAGAGATAGAACACATCTATTGGCAAAGAAAAGGAATTCCTTGGAAAATCGTTCTGTCTGAGAGTTTTAATAAAGTTTTTTGCAGAAATCTCGAATTTCTTTATCCAATTCGTAATACTCATTTTAATCAAGAATTCCTATGCGAGTTAAGAAATAATCTGAGAGTTTATTTGAAATATGAAGAATATAGACCTCAGGATTTTTATAACCAAAGTATTTCTATTCAATCTCAACCTATTGGAATTACAGAAGGAATAAACATCCTCTGCGCAAAAAAAATCTGGCAGTTTAACATTCGAGACATTCCTTACCATCAATGTAGAATGTCTGATTTTAAGGAGGCTCTTTATGCTAATGAATAATCAAATTATTCTGTGGAATGATGAGGTTTACAGAGTTTTGTGCATCTATAAAGAGCAGGTTGCTTTATATCCAATGGACAGTTCTGATTCGGGAATAAATATCAAAGTATTAAAAACAGCAGAACTTATATCGGCAGAGAAAAATGATGAAATAGTCTCACAGTCTGATATTTATTATGATAACAGGGCAAAAGCTGTACCCACATTTTATGAAAGACATGTAGAGAACAACTATAGCTTGATTAGAACAATTGTTGAGGATCAGTCTTTGATTTTTAATGTTCGGAACTTAAAGAACAGGATCAGAGAGTTATGTATCAATGAGAATAATCGCTCCAAGGAACGTCAAATAAAAAGGCTTTTAAATATATGGTGGAGAAAAGGACAGGCAAAAGGTGTACTTATACCTCAGTTTGGAAAGAAAACTGGAAGACATAGTTGTAAGACCAAGCCGGGAAGAAAATCAAAAATCAGTACTAATGGCGGAACAATAATTACTGAAGAAATCAGGGAAAGATTCGATTACTTCTGTAGAAAAAATGTTTTAAAAGTTAATGGGGATTCGCTAAAAACCGCGTACAGATTATTTCTTAATGAGTTCCTAAATAAACATCCTGAAGTTGAAGAGAAAGACGCTCCTTCTTATCATCAGTTTACATACTTCTATTACAGTGAATATAACATAAGACAAAGAAATGAAGCGCGAAATACCAAGATCCATTTTGACAAAGATATGCGGGCTCTTAAAGGATCTTCACAAGATATAGTGATTGGTGCAGGTTCGATTTATACAATTGATTCAACTCCTGCGGATATTACTCTTGTTGCAGAAGACGACCACAGCAAAATTGTTGGTAGACCCACTCTTTACATTGTTAGAGATGTGTTTACAACTATGATAGTTGGTCTTACAGTGTCATTTGATCCTGCAATGTACAAAACCGCAGCAGATGCGTTGTATATCGCAATGATAAGCAAGGTTGAATACTGCAGAAAATTTGGTCTAGATATTACTGAGGATATGTGGCCTGCAAAAGGAATTCCTGCTTGTGTTGTTGCGGATAATGGAGAGCTTGCAGGCTCAAGAATTGATGTATTTTCTAGCGCCTATCACGTAAAAATAACCACAACCGTACCATATAGAGGAGATCAAAAAGGTATTGTTGAAGAGACCTTTAATGCACTTCAAAAATCTGTTTCTTCAATTTTGCCTGGAATCCCTGATAAGCCTGGCTCCAAAAAATCAGGGTATAAGGAAAAAAGACATGAGGCTGCTTTAACTCTTAAAGATTATACAAAGCTGATGTTGCTTGCTGCCATGGATGTTAATAACCACATATGCAGAACAGTTCCTAAGAGCCTTCCTGCAGAACTAGCTCCAACTCCAAGAAATCTATGGCAATGGAGCAGAGAACAAAACTATACCCAGCTGAGAGAAGTGGAGGATCAGGAAAAACTAAGATTGATGCTTTTACCTAGATTTAAACCAACACTTTCTCGTGATGGTCTCAACGTTAATAAGATTCGCTATTTTTGCGAGGAAGGCGCTAACAAAGGGTATTTTGATAGAGGAATAAGAGAAAAACGTCCTCAAAATATGCAGATTGCAATTGATCCTGCTGATATATCCAATGCATGGCTTTTTCCTGAACCACAAACACAGCCTCTTATGAGTTGGAATTGTACTCTAGCATCAACAAGTAGACATCTTGAAGGAATGACATTGTATGAAGCTGGACTATACATTGGAACAGCAGCAGAAGCAAAAGCAAAAGCCGAAAGAATGGCTGATGTGCTTGGAGGGAAAATTCGTCTAGAGCAGGAGAAACTCGTAAGAGACGCATTAAAAGCAAAACCTAAAACAAGTCTTTCAGTAAATAAGCAGCTAAAACAGGTTGCACAAAACAGAAAAGAAGAAAGGATTAAACAGGAATCACAAAATCCTAGATTGAACTCTGCTCACTCAAATAAACTAAAAAAAACAAATGGAAGTGAGAAGAAAAAACAGATTAAACTATCAAATGATTTCCGATACCCTCAATCATTTGAAGACATTCCAGATTAGATAGTTATGATCTTAGAGAATTTTGAATATCACTTTAGTACGCTTGAATTGTATAGGGGAAATCCTCTAATAGAAGCTCTGCCTGATTTTTTAGAATATAGCATTATTGATATTTCAAAGGCACTTAGAGAATCTCCTTTACCTTGTAATCCTCGAGCAAATCGCAGACAGCGAGATCAGTGGCTGGGAACTTTGGTTGATAAATGCTTTATTCCTTTACCTCGTCATATTCAATTGCTTGAAGTAATCGATCTGATGATTAGACAGGGGTACGTAAATAGAAATCCTAGACAGGAGAAACTTGAAAGAGAAAGATTAGAGAATGCGTATAAGCGCCAGCAGGCAGGAGAGAGAATTCTCATGACCTACGGCAGTACTCAGAAAACGACACCATTGTCTGTGAGTGTACTAGGGTGTTCTGGCGTTGGTAAGACATGTGCCGTAAGCAGAATTCTTTCACTGTATCCTCAAGTATTAAAACATAAGGCAGGACGTGTTGGTTCTGAATGTATTCAGATAGTTTACCTTAGAGTTGAGTGTCCTCATGAGGGAAGCGTTAAATCTTTGTGTATAAATGCTATTGCAGCAATTGATCAGGTTACGGGCGAACATTTCTCTAATTGGGCTCATAGTAGACGTTCTATAGAAGAACTCAAAGCTCGTCTTTCCCAACTTTTAACCATTTACCATGTTGGTTTACTAGTCTTGGATGAGATGCAAAACATCATGGCAAACCGCCAAAACAGAGATACTTTATTCAATTTTTTAGTTAGCATCTCAAATACCTTATATGTTCCTTTAATGTTTATAAGTACACCAAAAATTGCAAAATTTATGGAGCTTGATTTTAAAACAAGCAGACGTTTTGGCTCCTTTGGTACATTTAAATGGGATAGATTAAAAAATACACCTGAAGACCATGCTGAATGGGATATCTTTATCAATGAATTGTCGCAGTATAGCATTCTAATGAACGAATCTCAGTCTATGCCAGAGGATGTTAAAAGCGCCTTCTATTATTACAGTCAGGGGGTTCCGGATATTCTACTGAAGCTATTTATCATAAGTCAGAAGAAAGCTCAGGTTCTTAAAATGGATCGGTTAACTCCAGAACTTATAAGCAATGTTTTCAGAGAATCTTTTTCAGTGGTTGCTACTGCAATTGACGCAATTCGTCGAAACGATCCTATCGCCATAGCTGAATATCAGGATATAGCAATGCCTAATTCCAGTTTCCAAAATATTTCAGATGAAATAAGTGATGAGATTGCTAAGAATGAATTTATGTCTTCTGATTTTAAACAGCCAGAGAACGATTTAAAATCAAGAGTAAAAATATCTTTAGAGCAACTTGGCATAGAATTAACACCTTCACTTGATCAGGCTCTTGAAAGTATTATAACAGGAGATCAGCACCTGTCGCCCGTTGCAGTTTTATCTCGTATTCTTGACGAGTATATGAGTAAAGATAACAAGAAAAAAGCTCGAAAAAAGACTGCTCACAAAAAAGAAGTATTACCCTCAAAACCTGTTTTACCAATTGATACGGAAGGAAATGTTTAGATGGCGATGTTGCCTAAACCGATGGAACGTGAATCTATATATAGCCTTATTTCAAGGACCTGTGATTTATATCGGATTACAGGAAAGGATTTTGCTCAATACTTTTTGGATAAGCCCTCTCTTTTTTTAAATGAATGTTCTCAGTTAAGGTTTGCCAAAACGATTTACGACATAATTTATAAACAAGATAGTGATACACTGTCTTCATTTGATATTTTTCTAAATAATCACTCTGATTTTAAATACGTTACATCGTTTTATACCCAAAAGCAGCGAGTAGAAATATTTGAACATTTGGCTCAACCAATTCCTGAGATTCAAAGAAAATATATAGCAAGACTATCATCTTTCGGTGGTAGATTTTTTGAAGACAAAGTTATATGTCCCAAATGCCTTAAGAAACAAATACAGAATCATGGAACTTACTGGAGACGAATAGAATGGTCTATGTATGGGATGGATATATGCCCTAAACACGGATGTAGGATGTTGTTAGATAATTCGTTTAGATCCTTAAAATCTGTGGAAATATCTTTGCAGGAAAAGAAATACATAGAACAGAAAAATAAAAAAACAGAATTATGGGTTGAAAATATTAGTTTACTAATTAACAAAAAATGTCCTGAGATTTCTCCTATACAAGTCGTAAGCTATTTAAAGGAACATTTCGGAAGAAAAATGTTATCGACCGAATACATTACCGCATATAACGAAACATCACGACGAGTTGAAAAAAAAGGTTTCTTATTGGTTAATAAAGATGATTTGATTGACAATTTAAGTGATTTCTGGGGAGATGATTTTATAAGACATCTAACCTTTTTTAGACATCAAAGGAGCCTTAACAGATATTACGCTGTTGATTCAGTTCCTTCATTATTATCCAATTGGGTCTATTTGACATTAATTCTTCTATTCCTTGAGCCTAAAAAAAACATTATTGAAATAATGAAAGATATTAGCAAAATTGATGGAAAGAAATTTGGTATTCCTAATTTTTCTCCAGAAGTAAGAAAAATCTTTAATATATACATTTAACAAGATAGGTGAGAAAAAAATGCTCTTGTAAAAGAATCTAAACAAATTTCCCTTAATTAAAAATGCGACAAATACAATTGGAATTTTGTGTGACAAATATAATTCGATAACCTCTATTTTTTGCGACAAACTAAATTACCCCTGTACAGTCAGCCTTTTTTGTTTTTTATCAAGTATGGTCTAAATTGTATATTTTATTATTCAAATATCATTAGCTACCGCAACGTTTTCACTGTACAACTTTCAAAAAGATGTCTATAAAATTTTAGTCCTAAAATGTACTTTAAGCCTTATTAGATGCGGATTAATGATGGAGATTAAATGAGCATTAAGCTCATGCACCAAAAACACTGTGTCTAAGAAAACTGATAAATATGCCTGTGTTAACGATATGTAAATGTATAGTAAATTGTACTGCACTATTTTGCATAAAAAATAAAGTGCAAAGTTATCAAAATCGGGCAAATGTTAAAAATAAGATACGATTTTGATAGATACATCAAATTTTGTTGACGAAAAGTTAATATTGAGTAAAATCAAAAAACGTAAGAGGGGGCTAACTCCTACTTACAACAAATTAAAAATAAACTATGGGAAAATATATTATGAAAAAATCATTATTAGCTTTAGCTGTTGTTGCTGCTGCAGCAACTTCTGCAAACGCTGCTACTGTATACGACAAAGACGGTACTTCATTAGCAGTTGGCGGTCGTGTTCAGGCTGTTGTTTACAATGGTAACGGTGCTGCTGATGCAGGTAACGGTATTGCAGATCACGATGCAGGTTTAGTTAACTCAGCTCGTTTAAACATCGCTGGTACTACCAAGATCAATGATTCAGTTTCAGTATTCGCTTTCTCAGAGTGGAACATGGCTGATGGTAACAAGACTGCAACTGGCGACAACATCAATACTCGTGAGCAGTATGTTGGTGCTGATTACGGTGATTTCGGTAAGATCTTAGGTGGTAAGACCTATGATGCTGCTAACGCTGTTTTAGCTGCAACTGACGTATTCGAGGACTTCGGTGCTCGTTTACAGGGGTCAATCAACGGTGACCGTCGTACTGGCATGTTCCGTTATGTATACGACAACAACGGTATCTTTGGTTCTGTTTCATACCAGACTGCAGCTGATGATTCATCAGTTCAGGGTAATAAGCTTGACGTTCAGGGTGGTTTTGCAGCAGCTGCTGGTTACACCTTCGATAACGTAGTATTTGGTCCATTATCATTAAAGGCTGGCTACTCATACATCAAGGGTCAGAATGATTTTGCTAAGACCATCTATGCAAACCTAGATAATGGTGATATCTACACAAATTCATTTGATACCTACAAGGCAATCTCAGCATCTATCGCTTGGGGTTCAACCGATAACGGCTTATACATCGGTGCTTTATACAACACTCAGCGCATCAAGCAGAGATTAAACAACATCACTTACCTACAAACTGGTAAGGCTCCAAGAAACGAGTTAGATAACACCAATTCTTCATTTGCAAATAAGAAGAAGGGTTATGAGTTTGTTGTAGGTTATACCTTCGACAACGGTATCGGTGCTTTCACTGGTTACAACTTTGTTGATTTCAAGGCAAAGGATGGCTCATTTAACTTTGATTCAGCAATCTACCGTCGTGTTCCTGTATACGTAAACTATGCAATCAACGACAACTTCAACATCTGGGGTGAAGCTGAGTTTGATGCAAATTCAACAACTAACAAGGATAACCAGTTACAGTACGGTGAGACTGGTACCATGTTATCAGCAGGTGCTCGTTACACCTTCTAATTTGATTTAAGTTAATTTTTTAACTTTAATCTATAAGCCTCATTCAGGATTCTGAGTGGGGCTTTTTGCTGTCTTTAAAGCGTCTCAATTTTTATCTCTAAACACCCTCAAATTTAACAATAACTTGTTGTTTTGAAAATATTTTGAGATACAAAGCATGTATTTGACACAAGTTTATTGATTATTTACAGATCTTTTTACACAATCAATACTGACTATTAATATAAAAAAGAATGCGCATAAATCCTTATATAGGAAATATAATGAAAAAGTCACTAGTTGCTACAGCAGTTTTGTTGGTCATATGCTCAGCAGCATCTGATGCTGCCACAGTTTATGATAAGGACGGTACTGCTCTTTCTATCGGAGGAAGAGTTCAATCAGTGCTGTTCAATGGTCATGATAACTACGCAGGTGATCATGATTCATCTTTAGTCAATTCTTCACGTTTATCCATTGCAGGTGAAACACAAGTTTTAGACTGGGTTTCTACATTTGCATTTTCTGAATGGGATATGGCTGATGGCCATAACAAGAAGATTGGCGATCACATCAAAGCTCGTGAGCAATATGTTGGCGCAGACTTTAAAGATTATGGAAAGATCTTAGGTGGTAAAGCCTATGACTCTGCCCATAAAGTCATGATCTCTTCTGATATTTGGGAAGAGGTTGGTAATCAGGCTGCTTTAAATTTACATGGCGAAAGACGTAATGGCGTGATCCGTTATGACTACGACAACAAGGGCATCTTTGCTAGTGTAACTTATGAAACTGCAGCAGATGGTACTCCTTTATTTGGTAAGTACCGTGATATCGAAAGTGGCGTTGGTGCTGCTTTAGGTTATACCTTTGATCATGTTGTCTATGGTCCACTGTCTTTTAAATTAGGTTTAAGTCATGTAAAAGGACAGGACGATTCAACCTCTATCAACAATTTAAGATTTGATAAAGCAAATCACTATGCTGGTGCTTTATCTTGGGGTAATCCACAGTCTGGATTATTCTTATCAACTACAGCCTACAAGATGAAGACTGATTTTACACAGGAAAATCCAAAGTCTGACATTGATGCTAAAGGCTATGAGTTTGTAGCAGGTTATACCTTTGATAATGGTATTGGCGTGTTTGCAGGTTACAACTACTGGAAAGAAGATACCGATAACAAGGATGGTACAAAAGATACCTTCTCCTATAAGAGAATTCCTGTTTCCTTGAAGTACGGTATTAACAGCAATTTCAAGGTTTGGACTGAAGCTGAGTTTGATGCTGGTTCTGATGTTAAGAAGAGCAAGATTAAATCAGGAACTCAGGTTTCAGCAGGTGCTAGATACACTTTCTAATAAAGAAAAAACGAGAATTAAACGACCTCCTCACTTTGACCAGGTCGTTTTTTTTTGCGCTTAGCCTATTTCAACAGATCTTCATTTTCCTTTGAAGTTAGTACACATTTAAAAATAAAGCTGTAGCGTAAGCTACAGCTTTACCAAATACTTACCTTAGCTTGTTCTAAAGTTGTTTTCTTATCTTAAAATCTTGCTTGCCATTCTGTTAAGAGGCATCTCAACTAGGTGATGAACAATTACAGCACATACAAAGATAGCTAAACAGAGCAGGGTAATAAAGATAAGGTTGTGCTCGAAGACAAAGCTAATATTCTGTAGATCTACATAGTCTTTTAAAGCTCTAATCACAATGGTATGGATTAAGAAGATTGCATAAGAGTAGCTACCTAAAATAACTGATATCTTATTGTTAAGTATCTGTGAGACTAAGCCTTTATTCATTAAGAATAACCAGAACAAGCCAACAAAGCAAAGCTGTAACCATACGCCACCTAAAGCTAATCGTGTTAAATCAGGGAACCAGGTTTGTGCGTTTAAAAATGGGATCTGCTCAGGCGGAATTGACAGACCATCAGGTACAGGAACACCAGTTGATCCTGCGTATAAACTTATCACAATGGTAATCAGTAAGATTGCTTCAACAACACTTATAGCAAAGGTTTTAAGTTGTGATGGTAAGTTTATCTGCACAGAGTTATCGTCTTTATGCAGAAGGTAGCTTTTATAGATCTCACTTAAGAGATAGCCAAAACCTACATAAGCAAAAGCTCTTACTAAAGGATAGATAAATGGCACAATGATGTACATGTGTCTTGAGTACATGAAAAGACAGATAAAGGAGATTGCTCCTATCAATAGATTTGCCTGTTCATGCTTTAGAGCCTTTAGAATACAGAAATAAATTACTGAGACAAAGAACAGCACATTTACAAACCAGGCTACATACAGAATGGTTGCATCAGGACCAAAATGATGAGTATTCCAGTCTAAGAGTAACAGTGAGTTAAAGATATTAACTGAGAGTGGATATTGAGAAATATCAAAGCCTGTAGCTATATAACCGATGATAGTAAGGGCAATGACAAATGGAGCTAATCTTAACCATTTACGCAGAGCAAAGTGCAGGACTGTTTCCTCAGTATTGAGCTTATAGAACAGAAAGAATCCTGACATTAAAAAGAACATTTCTACAGCTTGCCAGCCTGATCCCCATTTTACAAGCCAGGAGTATTCCTCAGTTGAAGACAGATTCAGATACGCTAAATGCACTCCAACTACTGCAAAAATCAGCAAAAAGCGCAAAAACTCGAGGTTCTTAAAGCCTCTTTCACTATACTTTCTCATTTTGTTTCCTAAGGTGAATAAATGTAGTTAGTTTTTTTAGTGACCGTATTTTAGACAATGTTTTTTAAGATCAATGTTATAGATGTCACAGCAATAAAAATTCTTAGAAAGTTGTATTTTATAAATGACATAATGGTCTTAGATTAAGAGTCGACATTACAGAGCTTTTACAACTAAGCCTCTACAACAAAGCATCAAAAACGAAGCATCGCAACATAAAATTACATGAAAAGGATCTGTCTTAATGGAGAGCAATACTGAGCTTACAACAATCTGTTATTTAGAGCAGCAGGGTAAATACCTGATGCTTCACAGAACCAAGAAGCAACACGATATCAATAAAGACAAATGGATTGGTATTGGAGGTCACTTTGAATATGGCGAGTCACCTGAAGAGTGTATTCAAAGAGAGATGGTAGAAGAATGTGGTATTACCTTATCTGATCCTAAATTACGAGGCATCATTACCTTTGTCTCAGATGAACCTGTATGCGTGTATATGTTCTTATTTACAGCAACCGCATACAAAGGAGAGCTTTTAAAAGACTGCACCGAAGGTGATCTTGAGTGGGTAGATAAGCATGAGCTCTTAAAATTACCTTTGTGGACTGGTGACAAGATCTTTTTAAAGCTGTTAGACACAAGAGAAGAATTCTTCTCCTTAAAGCTCTGCTATGAAGGGGACAAGCTTGTAAAAGCAGTTTTAGATGGAAATGAAATTGATCCTGAAGCTTACTGCTAGCTTTGAGAAGAACAGTGAAGCTAATTATATTGAATAAGGAGCAAAACATGATAACAGTATATTGCTATGAGAAATGTTCAACCTGTAAGAAGGCTCTAAAGTGGTTAGATGACAATGGTATTGAGTACCACCTAAAGGACATCAAATCAGAGCATCCAGATGAGAACACCTTAAAAGCAATTCATGAAAAGAGTAAGTTGCCTTTAAAGAAGCTGTTTAATACCAGTGGTCTATTGTATAAAAGTATGGGGCTTGCCAAAAAACTACCTGACATGAGTGACGATGAGCAGTTTAAGTTACTTTCATCTGATGGTATGTTAGTTAAAAGACCTTTAGTTGTAGGAGACAACTTCGTACTGATAGGCTTTAAAGAAGCTCAGTGGTCTGACGTGCTAAAGTAACAATAAAATCCCTAATTTCTCTTCTTTTATGTGCCATTTAATTACTATATTCTCGGTTAAATGGCACTAATATCCTTCTTTAATCTCTTTAAAATCGCTTGTAAAAGCCATTTCTTAATCAATTTAATATATTAAACAAAATGAAAGTTCTTTTCATTTTACTCTTGAATTACGCTAATAGTTAGAGTATACTAACCACACTTAGTAATATGCAACTTAAAGTAGTTGCTGCTAATTATATTTATAGGAAATTAAATATCATGAAAAAATCATTATTAGCTTTAGCAATTATTGCTGCATCAACAACTGCAACTGCAGCAACTGTATATGATAAAGATGGCACTTCATTAGCTGTAGGTGGCCGTGTTCAGGCTGTTGTTTATAACGGTAAAGCTGATGCTGCTGAGATCGCTGAGAACGACGCAGGTTTAGTTAACTCAGCACGTTTAAACATCGAAGGCAACACTAAGATCAATGATTACGTATCAGCATTTGCATTCTCAGAGTGGGATATGGCTGACGGTAACAAATCAGCAAATGGTGATCACATTAGCACTCGTGAGCAGTATGTTGGCGCTGATTTTGGTGATT
The DNA here is from genome assembly GCA_900315395.1 of uncultured Gammaproteobacteria bacterium. Lineage (GTDB taxonomy): Bacteria > Pseudomonadota > Gammaproteobacteria > Enterobacterales > Succinivibrionaceae > Succinivibrio. The sequence continues at coordinate 19,994 of OMZC01000085.1, read as the reverse complement.
TCGGTAAATTATTAATTGGTAAGACCTACGATGCTGCTAATGAAGTTTTAGCTGCAACTGATATTTTTGAGGACTTCGGTGCTCGTCAGCAGGGCTCAATCAATGGTGATCGTCGTACCGGTATGTTCCGTTACGTATACGACAACAACGGTTTCTTCGGTTCTGTATCTTACGAGACTGCATCAGACGAGACTACTGTTGCAGGTCAGGATGCTAACGTAGAGGGTGGTTTTGCAGCAGCAGCTGGTTACACCATCGATAACGTAGTATTTGGCCCATTATCATTCAAGGCTGGTTACTCATATGTTAAGGGCCAGGATGACTCAGATGAGTTAAAGGGAGCAATCACCAACTATGGTGAGGATGGTACCTGGGGCTTTGATGACTTCAAGAGCATTTCAGCATCTATATCATGGGGTTCAACTGATAACGGCCTATATTTAGGTGCTTTATACAACACTCAGCGTGCTAAGCAGAGATTAGATGGTGCTCAGTCATCATACAAGAACAAAGTTAAGGGCTATGAGTTCGTAGTTGGTTATACCTTCGATAATGGTGTTGGTGTATTCACTGGCTACAACTTCTCAGATGCTAAGGTAGTTGATCCTGAAGCAGATCCTGCAAGATCAGATTCAGCAATCTACCGTCGTGTTCCTGTATACGTAAACTATGCAATCAACGACAATTTCAACATCTGGGGTGAAGCTGAGTTCGACGCAAATTCAACCACTGAAAAAGATGGTCAGGCTCAGTACGGTGAGACTGGTACCATGTTATCAGCAGGTGCTCGTTATACCTTCTAATTTGAAAATCTGTTAACCATAGAAACTGTGTTAGGGCGGGGTTAAAACAACTCTCGCCCTTTTTTTTCACTTTGATCTTTCCTTTACCTGTAATGAGTGACTACACACCATATATTCAGCTCCTCTCCAAATTCGCTTTATAAACGTCATAGAAGGCAATCTGTCCAATCCTCATGACAGTACAAGGTCAATGCATAAGTCCCCATCAGAGCGCTCGTATACAACGACATCTACACTTAGAAAGTAAAAACAGACACACCTATATATAGCCAAAGGCAGATCTTAATAGATAGCTTCATTGAAGATATCTTTGCGCAGTCAATTGCAGTTGAGCCTAAGAAAGAGTAAAGCCATAGAGTAATAATTCCTGTGCATATTAAAGAGGGGGCTGCTGCATATGCAGATCTGAGTATTCGATCTGCAGGTTCAGAGTGTTTTAGATCTGTAGAACGGTTATCAGTACTATTTTTAGAGTGTGAAAACTCTAAATTCTGAAAATCTAGGTCATAAATTTGAGTAAAAAGAGAGTATCAAAATGGAGCAAATCAAAAAATCCAAAAATTTAAGAAAATCTGAAAAATCCTTGATAAATGGCATGTATAAGCTGTTTATAGCTTTGCTATAAAAATAACTTATAAGTGGTGATAAGAAAATAGAATATACAATAAAAGGTGAATATTGTTATATAAATAAATGACAATTTAACCCGTTCTACAGGTGATATCTTGCGTTAATTTATGATGTCTTATAGTGCGACTTGCTATTAAGTATGTAGAGTAAAAGTATCTTCAGTCATTCAATAGAGAGCTTCTTGAAGACACCAAACTTAAGGAATAAATAATGACAGTTATGGACTTAATGTGAAGTAATAAATAAAGAGATAAGGGAATAGGCATAGTAAAAAGTAAGAAATGGATATAAACAAAGAAATAATAAAAAGTAATCAGTTTATAAATGAGGTAATAATTGTGATTAAAAGATAAAAGGGGGAGTACTTTTCAAACATTAAGAATGTAAATTATGTGATACAGGGATCGAAATTTAATATTTGTAAAGTATAAAAAGCAAAAAAATCGATTTTTGTATTTCATTTTTTGAAAAAGTAATATAAAATGAAAACAAATTACAACAAAAATAATAAGGACAGCAAAAACAAATGGTTATCAATCCTCAAAATGATTGCACATGGACGTTCCAAAACGGCATCCTAAGCATCAATTTAACAACAGATGAAGGTAAATCTTATTTATTTAAAACCCATTTCTCTGTTGATGATTTATATATGAAACCAGAAGTTAATGCGTCTTTTACCATTAAAGAAGGTGAGTTACTGACTTACTATCTAGAAGGTATCAACAAGATCTTAAAAGATGAGGGTAGTGCCCTTGATCTTGGAATCAATGCAGTTGCTTGTGAACAGTATACAAAGCCTGCAATCCCTACTTCTAGATACTTTATGATGGGTTCACAAAGAGAGTATGAAGTACTCGAAGGTGATGTTGTATCAGTATATACAAACGAATTTAAGTGTGGTGACTGCGTTGTGCTAGAACCACGTGATGCAGATGGTCTTACAAGACTGATGCTTCTAAATAGAGAGCTGTTATTAGATGTTAAGCAGCACAGAGGCTACTCACTAGGTCAGATGATCAGAGTTGATCCTGAATGTGTATTTGAATTCAGAGAGCTTAACAACCGTAGAAACGGTCATAGATATGCTTAAAAAGATTTAATTTTTCTCCTAATTTGCTGTAGTTCTTAACGTTAGTTAAGACCATTCTCTCCCTCAAGGACGCTCCATCCAAGAGGGATTTTTTTTTGCCTCTTTGAGTCATCAAAAGCCTTTCTAATTGCAGCCCCAAATGATCCTGTAATCGGTCCTCATAAAGCTTTAAATGCACTCTATGACCATGATCCAATTGTAGCTGTAGATATGTCTATGAGTAGCATCTAAACACGCTATAACGGTCTTTTATATGAGTGGCGTAAGTGATCCAGCAAGAATGATCCTATTGAATGTAAGAGAGCTGTATAAAAGGGGGATACCAGAAAGTTTTCAGGCTACTGTAGATGCAGTAGCCTGAGAGTTTGCTGTAGTCTTTCGACCATTCTCGATCTGATTTATGTACCAGATCTTTTCGTGTAATTAAATCTTTTGAGCTGGAGTCTGAAATTGCTTTTGATCTTAATAATCCAAGTCTTGTAAGTAATATTTAGTGTTAGATTACCAACAGAACTCATCTCATAAATTCAATATAACATGATCTAACTTACATAAGCTATTGATGTTATATAAATCTAGCAAAATATGTGATCTTTATAATAAAAAATCGATCATAGATGATCCCTAGAATGCAGTGATCTTTACGAAAGTTAACGTAAGAAAAGAAATTGGTAACCTCAAAATTGTTTAATTTTGAAAGTCATTAGGCGAATGTTCTAAGATTTTGTCTGAAAATGTCTGTTAATTTGAAAGTGAATAATGATTTGAAAATATCAAATAAATTAAATTATATTATGCTGTATGTAATTAAGTAAAATCTAGTAACATATTGAATTATAGTAAATAACTAGCAATATAAAACTGTCTAAATATAAACATAGTTTGTTTATATTTAAGTTTATTGAATGAATGTAATTTCATTCTTTTTATCCTATTTTTATAAATTACAAAAATGAAAATGATGTAATGTAATTAAATTACAAAATAAAAGTTAAAATATGAAAAACTGAAAACATCCTGATTTCTGCATAACTTTACAATTAAGAATGATGTTAAGTATATATAATGCAATTATTTACATCTGTAATTTACTTAATAATAGCTAACATCTATCAAAATATTGTTATTAGTAATATTTGCCTTTGATTACTAATATTATTTACTCTGATTTTAATTTAGTTATTCTTGATTATCTTTTGTATGTATGTACTTTGCTCATATTTCACTATAGAGCGTGATCCTATGAATTTTTGAGTCATACTTTCACTCTCCCCTCCTAACCCTCTGTATGCTCATATTTGATGATCCTGCTTCTTTTAACTTTTACTGTCATCTTTTCTTTTTGATCTTCTTATCATCTATATATAGGTTTTTATATTGAGTTGAATTTTGCATTGTGGATTTTCTCTCTTGTTCTACTTTTGGATTCAATTTTCAATCAGGCGAAAATCATCATGATCGTCAAATTTTTTTTATTGACTAGATTTTCACTCATGCTTAATAATGTTTTTGCGTTCAGAATGAAACGCACTAAATAACAACAAATAAATAATTTTGGTAAGCATTCTTAATAAGTTTTTTTACTTAAGGAATTTGATTTTTGATCCCAACGCTTAATTCAGGAGGACATATGAAAGATTTAGTAAATGATTCAGTTGTGTTAGCTCCTGTTTCATGTCTATCAATGTCATGTCTTTGTATGCGAATGACCTTCTAGGTCTATGTATCAAGTTTTCTCTTTTTTACTCGTTTTTTAGTTTTTAACTTTATTAGAAATTTAGGTGTTGAAATGAAATTCAAATCATTATTAAGCAAAGCTCTTTTATTAACTGCTGTGGCGTTTTCTCTAACTGGTTGCGGTGATGATGGCAAAAAAGGTGACGCATCATCTTCAGATACCAGCGTACCTAAGGTAATTAAGATTGGTGTTGTACCAGGACCATACAGAGAGATCTTAGATAAGTACTTAAAGCCAGTAGTTGAAAAGCGTGGTCATGAGTTAAAGTTCGTTGAGTTTACCGATTGGGTACAGCCAGATTCAGCATTAGACGCAGGTGACATTGATGCTAACTTATTCCAGCATCAGGCATATTTAAACGGTATCGTTCAGAACCAGGGCTTAAAGTTATCATCAGTGGTTAACTTCCCAACCTTAGGTATCTTTGTATTCTCAGAGAAATACAAGACATTAGATGAAATCCCAGAAGGTTCACAGGTTGGTATTCCAAATGATGCTGTTAACTTAGCTAGAGCCTTACGTGTTGCTCGTGATTTAGGTGTGATTACCTTAAAGTCAGACAAAGATGAGCAGAAAGCATCTATCGCTGATATTGATAAGAACCCTAAAGATCTTAAGTTCGTAGCAATGGAAGCAGCTCAGTTACCACGTTCATTAGACTCAATTGCAGCTGCTTTTGTACCAGGTAACTATGCATATGCAGCAAAGCTTGATTTTGAGCATGCATTAGGTGCTGAGAATGTTTTAGAGCCAATTAAGTTAGTGATTGCAGTTCAGGATCACAGAGTAAATGGCGTAGGCAAGTTCTTAAAAGACTGTGTTGAAGATTTACAGTTCATTAAAGGTGTAGATTCAGATCCTGTATTCAAGAACTTTGCAAAACCAGCATGGTGGCCAAAGAACTAACTTGGTGTCCAAAGAACTAAGAAGTTAACTGATAGCTACGTAGAAAATAAGGTATGTGTAAATAAATACGTAGCTATCTATATAGAAGTTACAACATTAATTCTCAAACTAATCACCAAATAGGTGCAAACAAAACATAAGAGATAATTTGTAACAAAGCCTGTAAAGCCCTGTCTTTACAGGCGTTGCAAGGCAAGAGAGATAAATCAGGCTAATTAAGTTAAATGCGGTGTTGACACTACCTTTAACTTAGGTAGACTTACTCAAAACCTAGTTTATATATGTGAATTGAAGATTTTGTAAATGATCCTTGTTTTGTGCATTTATAAAACTCCAAGAATTTATAAGAACCTTATATAGGAGAAGATAAAATGAAATTTTTAGGTAAGGTTTCAAAAGCTTTGTTATTAGGTGCTGCTGTTTTATCTTTAGCATCTTGCGGTGATGAGAAAAAAGAAGAGGCAACTACAGCTTCTGCTATCCCTTCAACCATTAAGGTTGGTGTTGTTCCTGGTCCATACAGAGGAATGATCGACAAACACATCAAGCCAATCTTAGAGGCTAAAGGCTATAAGATTGAGTTCGTTGAGTTCACCGATTACGTTCAGCCTGATGCTGCTCTAGATTCAGGTGACATCGATGTTAACTTGATGCAGCACAAGAAGTACTTAGACGGTATCGTTGAGAATCAGGGCTTAAAGTTAAAGGATGTTATCAATGTTCCAACTTTAGGTTTAGGCGTTTTCTCTGATAAGTACAAGTCATTTGATGAGGTTCCAGAGGGTGCTCAGATCGGTATTCCTACAGATGCTGTTAACTTATCAAGAGCTTTAGGTATTGCAAGGGATTTAGGTATCATTACCTTAAAGACTGAGAACAATGATCAGAAAGCTTCAATTGCTGATATTAAGGATAATCCAAAGAACTACAAGTTCGTTCCAATGGAAGCAGCTCAGATCTCAAGATCATTAGACAGTATCGATGTAGGTTTTGTACCTGGTAACTACGCATACGCAGCTGGTATGGATTACGCAAAAGCTTTAGGTATTGAGAAAGTATCAGAGCCTATTAAGAACGTAGTAGCTGTTGCTGCTAAGAATGAGAACACCATCGGTAAGCTCTTTAAAGATGCTGTAGAGTCAAAAGAGTTTGTTGATGCAATTAACAATGATCACGAGTTCGACGCTTTCACACGTCCAGCTTGGTGGCCTGCTAAGTAATATACCAAGGTATATTCTTTAACACGACAATATATATAAGTAGAACGATATGATCGAATTTAAAAACGTCACAGTACAATTTACCCGTGAGGACAAGATCTTTACAGCAGTTGATGCTGCAAATCTTGAGATCAAGAAGGGTGAGTTCTTTGGAATAGTAGGTTCTTCAGGTGCTGGTAAATCAACACTTGTTAGAACAGTAAACCTACTGCAACGTCCTACATCTGGAAGCGTCATTGTTGACGGTAAAGATATTACCAAGTTAGAAGGAGCAGAGCTTTGCGCTCTGCGCCTTAAGATTGGTATGATCTTCCAGCACTTTAACCTAGTAAAAAATGCATCAGTATTTGATAACGTAGCTTTTGCTTTAAAAGCATCAAATACTCAAAAGTCTGAGATTGCACCTCGTGTAGACAAGCTTTTAGAGTTGGTTGGTCTTTCAGATAAAGCCAAGTTATATCCAAATTCACTGTCAGGTGGTCAGAAACAGCGTGTGGCTATTGCAAGAGCTTTAGCTAACAATCCTGAGATCTTACTGTGTGATGAGGCTACTTCAGCTCTTGATCCTGATAACACTAAAGAAGTTATCCAGACTTTAAAGAACATTAAGCAGAAATATCCTATTACTGTTTTATTCATTACTCACCAGATGGAAGTGGCAAAGAGCCTCTTTGACAGAGTTGCAGTAATGAGCAATGGTAAGGTAGTTGAGGTTGGCAGTTCATATGATGTCTTTGCTCATCCACAAAGCGATGCTGCTAAGAACTTAATTAACAAGTCATTTGAAGGTGTTGTTCCTCCTGAGGTTTTAGATCATGAGAAGAATCTGTATCTAATCACCTTTAAAGAAGAGAATGCTTATGAGCCAGTTATCTCAGATATCTCAAGACGCTTTACTAATACTGACTTGAGTATCATCGCAGGTAACATTGAGTACATTCAGAAGAAGCCTTTGGGCAGACTTTTAATCTCTTTACGTGGCAATGACGCAAATGAGATTGATTCAGTACTGTCAGTACTCAAGGAAAAAGCATACGTTCACAAGTATACTTTTGCAAAAGGAGTAGAAAATGTTTAATGAGATCTTAGAATCAACCATTACCATTTTAAAGAATGAGCTGTGGAAGGCAATTTATGAAACTGCCATCATGCTGGGTATCTCATTTGTGTTTTCACTGGTATTTGGTAGCATTTTCGGCTTTTTACTGTATCTTACTGCAAACAAGGCTTTCTTCCAGAAACCTGTTTTAAATAAGATCATTGCAGCAATTATCAACTTTATCAGATCAGTACCATTCATTATCTTAGTGGTATTTACTCTGCCATTTACCTTCTTCTTAGTAGGCACAAAGATTGGTCCTGTTGCAGCATCTGTACCTCTGTCAATTACAGCTACAGTGTTCTTAGCAAGACTTATTGAGATTTCTCTAAAAGAAGTTGATGCTGGTGTGATTGAGGCAGCTTTAGCAACCGGTGCTAAGACCTCTCTTATCATCAGAAAGGTTTTGTTAGTAGAGGCTGCTCCTGGTATTGCTCGCGGTATTACAGTTACTTTTATCAGTTTAATTGGTTTCTCTGCAATGGCCGGCATGGTTGGCGGTGGTGGTATCGGTAACCTCGCTGTTCAGTACGGTTACTACAGATACGAAACCGGTATCATGATCTTTACTATTGTAGTTCTAGTCTTTATTGTGCAGTTAGCTCAATATATCGGAGACTATGTAGCAAAGAAACTGACTCATTAAATAATCTATGTGGAGAGCTAAAACTCTCCATATTTTTTTTAGAGCGCTTTATGATAGATATAAAAAGTTTATTTGAAGGTAAGATCAAAGGTATTTTAGTTTTCGGTAAAGATATCGAAAAGAAATACCTTTCTGACTTTATAGGGGCACGTGTAGGTCATGCTGACGTCTATGCAAGAGTTAAAGATGAAGATGATGTTCAGACCATCTTAAAGATTGCCTACGCCAACCGTTTAAACGTGGTAGTAAGAGGTGCAGGTACCAATCTTGCTGGTTCTACTATTCCTGATGGTGGTGTAGTCCTAGATGTCTCTGACATGAACCAGATCTTAGAGTTAGATGATGAAACTCTGACCGTGACAGTTCAGCCAGGTGTGATCTTACGTGATCTTATCGAATATGTTGAAAAAAGAGGTTACCTCTACGCCCCAGATCCTGCTGAAAAGGGCGCTTCAATCGGCGGTAACGTTTCAACCAACGCAGGTGGCATGAGAGCTGTAAAGTACGGTGTAACCAGAAACTATGTATTAGCTTTAGATCTTTATAAGATTGATGGTACTAAGGTTCATTTAGGAGCTAAGACCTATAAGTTCTCTACAGGTTTGAACTTACAGCAGTTAGTAGTAGGTTCAGAAGGTACCTTAGGTGTTATCACCAAGATTGTCCTAAAGTTACTGCCATTACCTGAGTTTACCTTAAATACAGTCATTGCCTATGATTCCTTAAAGCAGGGCATCAGCAATGTTAATGTTATCTTTAAATCTCATCTTGATCCTACAGCAATTGAATTTGTGGAAAAGAAAGTTATTGCTTACGGTGAGAAATACTTAAATAAGAGCTTCCCATGTCAGAATGCCAAGTCTTACCTTATTGTAGCTTTAGATGGCGATAAGAAGGGCGTATATGAGCGTTTTGAGAAGCTAAAGGAAGTGGTTAAGGCTCATGGTGCTATTGATGTTATTCCTTTAGATGATGAAGCAGTAGCAAAGGATATCTGGGAGATCCGTGGTGCGATTGCTCGTGCTGTTAATGCTTCAGGTCCATGGGAACCTATTGATATTGTAGTTCCAATTAACAGAATCACTGATTTTGTGGACTATGTAAACGAATTAGCTGAAAATGGCTCTCCACGTATTGTAGCCTTTGGTCATGCAGGTGATGGTAATGTTCATCTGTGTGTATTAAAGGATAATATTGCTGATGAAAAGTGGCCTGAAGTGCTGCACAATACTATGGAGAAACTCTATAAGAAGTCTTATGAATTAGGCGGTGTAGTTTCAGGTGAGCATGGTGTAGGTAAGGGCAAGCGTGACTTCTTCTTACAGAACACACCTGAAGAGTACAGAAGCTTAATGATAGGTGTTAAGAAGTCATTTGATGAGTTTAACCTGTTAAATCCACACAGTGGTTACGGTTTATAACTGTTTCTGTTTTATAGCTGTTTCTGTTTTATAGCTGTTTCTGTTTTATAACTGCAACGTTTTTATAACCGTAGTAGTCACGTTATTGTAAGTAGAACTAATTATCGAGAATTATATGATCCAACTAAGTGAAAGAACCAAATACTTTACTGATTCTGTCATCAGACGTATGACTCGTGTATGTAATCAGTATGGTGCTGTAAATCTGTCTCAAGGCTTCCCTGATAATGATCCACCAAAACCTTTGATGGACAGATTAGAGAAAGTAGCTCATACAGGTCCTCATCAGTATGCAATTACTTGGGGCGCACCTAAGACCTTAGAAGCTCTTGCTAAAAAGATTGAGCATTTCTCAGGTATTAAAGTAGATCCTCAGCAGGAGCTGTGTATCACCTGTGGTGGTACTGAGGCTATGATGTGTGCTGTTATGGCAACCATCAATCCAGGTGAAAAGATCGCTATCTTCTCACCATTCTATGAGAACTACGGTGCTGACTCTGTTCTCTGCGGTGCGACACCAATCTATGTTCCTTTACATGTACCTGATTTCTCTTTTGATGAGAAAGAGCTTGAGAATGCTTTTAAAGAAGGTGCTAAAGCCTTGATCTTATGTAACCCATCAAATCCATCAGGTAAGGTATTTACCCGTGATGAGTTACTTGCAATTGCTCGTATCGTTGAGAAGTACAATGCTTTTGTTATTACAGATGAAGTATATGAGCACATCATCTTTGAGCCATATCATCACACCTACTTTGCAACTTTACCTGGTATGAAAGACAGAACTGTAATGTGTAACTCTTTATCTAAGACTTACTCAATTACAGGCTGGAGATTAGGCTATGTTTGCGCTCCTGCTTACGTAATGGACAGAGTTCGTAAGGTTCATGACTTCTTAACCGTAGGTGCAGCAGCTCCTCTACAGGAGGCTGTAATCGCAGGTTTAGAGCTACCTGATTCATACTATCAGGGAGTACGTGATCTTTTCACTCACAGAAAGAATATCTTCTGCAAAGGATTAGATGAGATTGGTCTTAAGTACTACGAGCCACAGGGCACATACTTTGTGATGGTAGACATTGGTGAGTTTGGCTATGAGTCAGATTATGATTTCTGTATCGATCTTGCTCGTGATGTTAAAGTAGGTGCTGTACCTGGTTCTTCATTCTTTAAAGAGCCTGTAAACAACTACATCAGACTCCACTTTGCAAAATCTGATGAAACCTTACATGAGGCTTTAAATAATCTCTCTAAGATTAGAGAAATCATTAAAGTAAAGAAATAGTTGTATAGAGCAACTGTTGATGCATAAAGATTGTTAATGCATAAAAATAAAACCTCTGACCAAAAGTTGGAGGTTTATTTTTGCATACTCAAAAGACACAAAAAGCCTACTCAGATAATTTATATTAACGTGAATTATTTGAAATAAAGAAGAGAAGCTTAGAGATGGTCGGTGATGTAGGGTTCGAACCTACGACCCTCTGGTCCCAAACCAGATGCGCTACCGGGCTGCGCTAATCACCGAACGAGGTGCATTATAAGTGGTTAATGTTATCTTGTCAACAAATTGAAACAAATTTTTTTACTGGAGATCTGATGTTAGCTACATGGCAGGTAAGCTCTTGGTTGTCTTGAGGGTAATCTTTGAGAGCTTTCTTATTCTGTCAGTCGCTTAAGAACCAGTTAATTCTCAATGGATTGTTCCCTTAGCAGGTTTAATTTATCGTACTGGCATCCTAATATCACGGTAAGTGCTCTTAAACATCTTAAAACTCAAATCATTAGCATGTAATAAGACTGCTTACGAGTCAATGTATGTGACAGGTATTGATCTTGTAGTGCTTCAGAATTCAAAACTCAAGACAGATTCTTCAGATGATGATAGGAGATTAACTGTTTCTGACAATTTCGTGTAAGAACAAAAACGAGATCTTAGGGATAGAGTTACATAGAGAAAAATAAGAAGAGTATATGGTACAATACGCGAAGTTCCTTTTGGAACGAGGGTGATCCTAGTACTGGATCATCGGCTAATGGTCTAGTATCTAGGATCGTGATAATCACTTTAATAAGGAGTTTCAAAATGAAACTTTTATTTATTGTGATGATCCTAGCTTTACTGTTATGGTCACCAGCCGTATGGTAATCTAGGTTCATCCGAGGCAGGAGTTAGCTCTCCTGCCTTCCTCCTAATTATAGATCAAATCTTTATTTTATCAAAAGTTACTTTTGTAAAAATCAAAAGAAACATCAAGTCACCTCACATTTACTCCAAGCAAAAATAAGAGCGCATATCACTTTAGACTATATTAGATAATCTACATTTTTTAGCTCTAAGCCTGACACTAGAATTTTTACCTAAAACAACTAAGATCTTGATACGCTTGAATGCATACGTAAGGGGAAGATCTCTTTCCTACAGCCACCATCCTGAAAACGTATGATAGCTTATTTTATAAGATAGGTATTGATCCCTGTAGTACTTCAGAAAACAAAACATAAGACTGCTACTTTAGATGATGATAGGAGATTAACTGTTTCTGACAATTTCGTGTAAGAACAAAATCAGATCTTAGGGGGAGAAGTAAAAAAAACTAAATATTTGAAAAATAAGAAAATAATTAAAATGAGGACATAAAAAAAGCAGTCAATGACTGCTGGAGGAGTGGTGCCCGGGGTCGGAGTCGAACCGACACGGAAGTATAAGTTCCGAGGGATTTTAAGTCCCTTGTGTCTACCAATTTCACCACCTGGGCAAACTTTAGTTGGAGGCGCGTTTCAGAGTCGAACTGAACTATACGAATTTGCAATCCGCTGTATAACCGCTTTACTAACGCGCCTCAATTTGGAGCGGGAAACGAGGTTCGAACTCGCGACCCTAACCATGGCAAGGTTATGCTCTACCAACTGAGCTATTCCCGCATCCGATGTGTGCCATTATATAGATTTATTTTTTGATGTCAACAAATTCTTGTTAATTTTTTTATTTTTTTTCATGTGTATTAGCAAGTTATGTAATTTTTGTAGCTAATAATTTATACAAAAACTTTAAAAAATGGCTTTTATTTCACCTTTTGTAAAATCTTATGTCTTACTTTGGTAAATAAAATAATTTACCTCCACCTCATGATAAAATGTTCTTATTGTTGAGGTGCTCTTAATGTCATTTACTCAAAATAATTCTAATTTCAGATCTTCGTTTACAGGTTCGTCTAGATCTTCTGTCTCAAGATTTTCTAATTTTCAAAATGATGCAGTTGAATTAGCTTCTCCTGAAGATACTTTGTCTCAATCATCTGTATCTCAAGATGTATCTCCAAATGCAATGACAGTCAGTGACTTTTTAAAAATAACTGATAATGCTTTAAGAAATTTTGGTAATGCCATTGTAGTAGGTGAGATTAGTGAGCTTAGTAACTATAGACACCTTTACTTTAAGATTAAAGATGAGTTCTCCTCTGTAGACTGTGTGATGTGGTATTCAGCAGTGCAGGCTCTAACTTTTAAACCTGAGATTGGTATGAAAGTAGAGATCATAGGCAATAGTTCTGTTTACCAGAAGACTGGTCAGTTCAAGCTTATGGCCTCATCCATGAGACAAGTGGGCTTAGGCTACATCATGGAGAAGTTGCGCCTCCTTCAAGAGAAACTTCAAAAAGAGGGGATCTTTGATTTACTGCATCGACCTATACCTAAATTTGTAAATACAGTAGGTGTCATAACCTCAAATGAAGGCAGAGTCGTCCATGATATTCAAATGACGATGCAAAGACGTAATGATGCTGTAAATATCATTGTTTATCCTGCAGCAGTTCAAGGTGAAGGTGCTGCTAAGACCTTAATTGAAGCTTTGCATCAGGCTAATGCTGAAAAACGCTGTGATGTGTTAATAATTGGTCGCGGCGGTGGTTCATTTGAAGATCTGTTGCCATTTTCAGACGAAGCTTTAGTAAGAGAAGTAGCTAAAAGTGCTATTCCGATTATTTCAGCTGTAGGTCATGAACCTGATATTGCTTTAACAGATTACGCAGCTGACTTAAGAGCTCCAACACCTACAGCTGCAGCTGAATTAGTAACCTCAATTACAAAGTCTGATCTCTACTCTTTGTTTGATGAATATTTAAGACGTCTTGATAATGCCGTAGATTCAACCTTTGATCTTTATCAGATGAAGCTTGAGAGTGTAGAAAAGAGATTAAGATCTTCAAGTCCTGAAGCTGTAATCGATAATCAGAGAAATCTTTTAATCTATGCTATCTCAGAACTTGAGCATGCAACTGATGCTCTAATCAGTAAAAAAGTACAGCAATTAGATAGCTTAAAGCATAGATTGTCTATGTTTGAGCCTGTAAGTATCGTATCTAAAAAGCAGACAAACTTACTTGGCCTAATCTCAAGACTTGATAGAAGCATTGACAGCTATGTGGCAAATGCAGAAAACAGACTGTCATTTGAAGCTACAGTCTTAAATTTTGATAAGCAAATTGAAAGTTATCATGACAGGCTAAAAAAGAAGCTCAATGATCTTGTTCTGCGCCAAAACAATTGTGATGTACCTTCAAGACTTACAAAGGCTGAAAAGAACTTTGATAACGACTTATCAAAGTTGGAGCTTTTAAACCCACTGTTCATTCTTTCAAAAGGATATTCTGTAACCAAAGACAGTATGGGTAAGATTGCAAAAGTTGATAATTTAAAGATAGGTGACACCATAACCACATTGTTAGATGGTGGCAGTGTAGAATCTACTGTACAAAAGATTTCATTATCAGATAAAGTAAATTCAAAGCTTGTATCAGATAACAGTAAAGATAACAAAAACAGGTAACTTATGTTTTGGGTCGATTTAATAAGTGAGATATAACAGGTGAGAAAGCTAATCTTTATAGTTTTACTATCTCTATCTTGTAGCAGTTTTGCTAAAGAGGACTCTTACTACGAGGAAACTTTAGCTAGAAGCTATACCACGACCGTCATGCGCTATCCAAACTTATGTCAAACTGAGGAGTTTGCTAAAAGTTGCACTTACTTTACAAATTACTATGTAGGCAGATTTGAGCATGATTACATTGGTTATATAACCGATCATTTAGATTTTGATATGTATGAGAGTGATGATTTCACTCAAAGAGAAATTGCAGAGCAAAAGGTAAATCTTGATTACAGAGTGATCCGTAAATACGGCTTTGTATCTGTAATTGCAAGGGTAGTTCAGAACTTTAAAAATAAAGAAGCTAAATATACTGAAGTCTTTAATATCAGCCTCGATAACCAAAAGCAGATCCTCTTTAGAGATTTATTCAAAGATCCAGAATTAGCTGCCATGATCTGCTCTAATGCTATCTATGATCAATTCTCAAAATACAAATACCCATCTTTGTATTTAGTTAAAGCTCAGGTAGAGGTACAACCTAAGAACTTTATGATCCTACCAGACGGTCTTGAGTTTGAGTTCTCTCGTGGTGTCCTGGCACCAGCTAGTGTCAATGCAAGGGTAATAGTACCTTTATCAGAGTTATCAGAAGCTCAGCCTGTTAAAAAATGGTTCCATGCTTTAGATGAAAATGCTAATGATCTTAAGCGTATTGACAGAGTTGATCCTTTAGAAGACGTGGACAAGAACTAGTTTTTATTAAAAAGCTGTAAGCTTAATAAAGCATGAAGTAAAGCTATAGAGCATGATTTGCTTACTGCAACTAACTTACTGTAAATAGCTAAGATCATGTTATAATTCCTGAATATAGTTTTTTAGTAGGTGTTTAATCTTATTTTGAGTTAAACATCGTTGTTTTTAATATCGAGGAACAGAAATGCGTATTATCCTTTTAGGACCTCCAGGTGCAGGCAAGGGCACTCAGGCTCAGAACATCACTAAAGCTTTTAACATTCCACAGATCTCAACTGGTGATATGTTAAGAGCAGCTATCAAAGCTGGTACAGAGCTTGGTAAGCAGGCAAAGGCTGTTATGGACGCTGGTAAGCTGGTTTCTGATGAAATCATCTTAGGTCTTGTAAAAGAGCGTATTGCAAAGGATGATTGCAAGAACGGTTTCTTATTCGATGGTTTCCCACGTACCATTCCTCAGGCACAGGCTCTAGTAGACAACGGTATCGAAATCGACGCAGTTGTTGAGTTACAAGTACCTGATGAGAAGATCGTAAACCGTATGTCTGGTCGTCGTGTTCACTTAGCTTCAGGCAGAACTTACCACATCGTTTACAACCCACCTAAGGTTGAGGGTAAGGACGACGTAACTGGTGAGCCTTTAGTTATCCGTCCTGATGACGAAGAGAGCACTGTACGTAACCGTCTAAAGGTTTACCATGAGCAGACCGAGCCATTAGTAGCTTTCTACAAAGAGTTATCAAAGACTGCTTCAACTAAGTATGTTGCAGTTGACGGTAATCGTGATGTTCAGGTTATCTCAGACGAGATCATTTCTACATTAAAGAAGTAATATGAAAAAAAGCATTAGCCTTACAAGTGCACTATGTTTAGGTTTAGCCTTTGCAACACCAGCTGTTTGTGAAGAAGCTTCACAGGATAAGACAGAGTCTGCAAGTGCAACCTATGATGTAGCTCCAGCAGATGATCCTCAAGAGAACATGATCCCATGTCCTTTTGGTTGGTCTGTAGAGCCTAATCCTAGTCTTGATAATTCTCTTAATTACGTTACTGCTGATGGTGATTTAGCTGTTAGCGTAACCTCATTACATAAGAGTGCAGGATCTTTTGCAACTGCTGAGGCTTATGCTCGTGTTGCTTCAGAACAGATGCAATGCCAGATGCCAACTAACTCTAATATTGTTGAAAAAGGCTGGAGCTTTGTATGTCCTAAAGAAGGTATCGAAGCTATTGTCTATGGTAACGAGAATGAGCTTGTAATGTTGGCAATCTCAGGTAGAAATCCTAATACAGAATCTAAACTTGAGAACTTTATCAAGTTCTTAGCTTATGAAGCAAAGAACAAATAGTCAGACGTTCACAAGTTAGATGTTATTCTTCTGACTAGTTGTACTTCTGGTTAGTTGTTCTTGAACATATTACCAAAATAAAAGCCTGCGCTAGCGCAGGCTTTTTTATGATCTAACTTACAGTTAATCCTGTTTTAGTCCCTTCACACAACTAATTCTCTGTAAATTGTTCTCATAAATCTGAATACCCATATTCAGCACACTTACAGATACAGGTAAGTCTTTTTGTGAGAGTTTGTCGCTTTGGGTAATGGTATTGTGTTCACCTATCTTAAAGAAGATTGGGGCAGCACCAGGTACTAAAAGAGTAAACTTGTCATCTTTAACATAGCCAAATAGCTCGTTATAGCTTACAGGAGCACGCTCGATGATGTCATCACGGGTAAGATCTTCACCTGAGAGAGGAAACTCTCCTGACACGCCTGTAAGTGATAATAGAGTAGGTAACATATCAATCTGACTTACAATTCTCTTATCTACACGAGGAGCTACATCTGGGCTTATGATCAGAGCTGGAATTGAGTAGTTGGTTAATGGGAATGCTCCTATACCACGTACTCTTGAGTCATGATCAGCGATTACTAAGAAAACGGTGTTCTTGTAGTAATCCTCTTTTTTAGCCTGCTCAAAGAACTTGCCTAAAGCATAATCAGCATATTTAGCGGCAGTCAAACGTCTAGGATCATCAGTCTTTACACCATCGATATTGACCTTACCTTCAGGAATATCAAACGGATCATGGAATGAGCTTGAGAAGACTACAGAGCAGAATGGCTGATTGTCTTTTGAGAGTTTTACAAACTTCTCATTAGCTTTTTTGAAAAGATCTTCATCTGATACACCCCATGATGCTACAAACTCAGGATCTTTATAATCCTTTTGCTCAATGATCTCTTCAACACCGTTATTTAAGAAATAGCTTCTCATGCTGTCAAAGTGACTCTCTCCACCATAGATAAAGCTAGTCTTATAGCCTAATCTCTTATAGATAGAGGATAGGGTGGTCAGCTCTTCACGATGCTCTAATTTAACCTGTGAAGCTAAAGGGCTTGGTGGATATGATGCTGTAATTGCCTCTAAGCCTCTTACAGAGCGGTGACCTGTTGCATACAATCTTTCAAACCACCAGCCGTCTTTCTTTAATTTTTCAAGCTCAGGAGCAATAGGATCACCACCTAAAGACTCAACATAGCGGGCTCCAAAGCTCTCTTCTACGATAACTACTACGTTGCGTTTCTGATTAGGAGTAATACTTGGTGTAATTACCTGATTTATTGGACATGATGCATCTTTGTTCTCAGGCTTTGTAACCTTTGAGAATTTGTCATAGTTATTTAAGACATTGTCTAAGGTGTCAAAAGCATAAATACTTGAGCTCTTAATATCACTGTCAGACATATGTCTTAGAGCATAGAAGACATTAAATGCTGAGTTTACAGGAATAGTGTTACCAAGAGGTGAAGTACAGAAACTAGAATTAGATGGATTCAATGGCTTGTGATCTGTGATAGTACCGCGGATACCATAAGGGATCAGAATGAGTGCTAATACTAGACACAGTAAGCTCTTTTTAACTTTTATGGTTTCATAGTTATGATACAGTTTTGAAGCTAATTTGTAGAAGAGTACAAAGGCTGCAAGACAAATTACAATGCAGAATAATGATTCAACCAAATGTCCATTGACTAAAGTTGAAACAACTTCTTTTGGATAAATTAAATACTCAACATAGATATGGTTAGGTCTTACACCATACTCAATGATAAAAGATGGGGTAGAAACTTCTAATAAGAGCTGAACTGTTATTACTAAACTCAAAAGGAGTTTCTGTAAGACAATAACTGGTTTATAGGCTTTATAAAAAAAGTTTGAGAGTATACAAATCAGGAATACTACTGCATACATTGAGCAGTTAATGGATACATCATAGAGTAGACCGTATTTGTATATATCAAAGATATGTCCTTCAGTGCCCTCAGGATGCCAGATTAAAAGGGCAGTTCTTGAGATCATAAAGAGGACAATTGACAGTACAAAGAAAGTAAGTACTGGGTAGATGCCTTTATTTAATTTTATAGTTGAGATTTTCATATTATTCTAAAAAGATGAAGTTAAAAAACGAACCTTATAAATTCGTCTACTTTGCTTTAGATATGACAATAGCATAATAAGTTCAATCTTTTAAAGATGCAGATTTTGATTTTATGCATTGCCTGAGAATATTGTTATCAAAGCAAAGCTCAAGATTTTAATGAAAAGCGCTTATAAAAGACTTAGAAGGCAGGATTTAAATAAAAAAAGGCGGAATTTCTTCCGCCTAAGCTCTTTTATGAACAAAATCAAATGTTGTGTGAAACTAGCAATTAGTAGTTCTCAGCGTGAACTTCAAAGTAGCTCTGTGGGTGGTTACATACAGGGCATACCTCTGGAGCTGTAGTACCAACTACGATATGACCGCAGTTTCTGCACTCCCAAACAGTTACACCTGACTTCTCAAATACCTGCTTTGCTTTTACATTCTCTAAAAGCTTACGATATCTTTCTTCATGGTGTTTCTCAATCTCACCTACGCCACGGAATTTCTTAGCAAGTTCTGGGAAACCTTCAGCCTCAGCATCTTTTGCCATGGTCTCGTACATATCGGTCCACTCGTAGTTCTCACCAGCAGCAGCTGCTGCTAAGTTCTCTTCGGTGTTACCAATACCACCTAACTCTTTGAACCACATCTTAGCGTGTTCTTTTTCGTTATCTGCAGTCTTTAAAAAGATAGCTGCAATCTGCTCGTAACCTGCCTTTTTGGCAACTGAAGCAAAGTAAGTGTACTTGTTACGAGCCTGTGACTCGCCTGCAAATGCATCTTTTAAGTTCTGCTCAGTCTTAGTACCAGCATATTTATTCATAGTTAGTCTCCTTGAGTCAAATGACTATCGCATGTGTTTTTAATTGTTATCAGAGCATTCTTTGCAAATACCAGTAAGGCTTACAGCGCAACTGTCGACTGTACCTTGTACATTTTTAGCAAAGAGTGTTTGAATCTTATCGTAATCATCCATAAAAACGTCAAATACTCGTTTACACTTCTTACAGTAGAAATGAGCATGTGGCATTGGATTTGGATCAAAATGCGTAATACCATCACCAACGTCAAGTGCCTGAATTTCGCCGATATCAGTAAGAAACATCAGATTTCGGTAAACAGTACCTAAAGACATCTTTGGATGCTCGACTCTGATCTCCTTATACAGCTTTTCAGCTGTTGGATGATCAATACGACCGCATAGATATTCTCTAATTACGTTTCTCTGTTTGCTGTTCCTTCTCTGGAGCATAATTCCCTCAGTATTCTTATTAAGAATGATTACTGTTTATATAAATATATCTTACCTGAGATCTTTAGCGAAACGCCGAAGATCTTATTATAAATTAATGGTTTATTTTAAAAGCTCAAATTATTAATCAT
>OMZC01000081.1 GCA_900315395.1 uncultured Gammaproteobacteria bacterium | reverse complement strand
GGCCACTTGTGTCCGCGTTCGTGGCGCAGGGTGGCCAAGTAACTGGCGGTAGACATTTTAATCGAATTTTAAAGTCGAAGCGTATAATGTCGATAATTTTTTTGAATTAAATTTTTATTCACCTTACATAGGAAACTAAAAATGTCATCAAATCTAAACGTGAGAGCTAAGATGTTGCTCTCTTTTGCAGTCGTCATCGTATTTATTATCCTTGTCGGCTTAGTGGGTATCAGAGTTATTTTCTCTAACCACTCAGTTATCTCCTCAATTCACTACATGGTAGGCACCAGCTACTCAAAAGTAGATGATACTTACAATGCAATGCAGAAGTTAGATGATGCAGTCTTCCCTCTATCAGAAGATAAGAGCAAATTTACAGATGCAAAAGTAGCAGAGATTAACGCATTAGCATCAGACTTAGTTACAACTGCTAACAAGTTAAATAGAGATCTATATCCAAAAGAGATCACTCAGATCCAGGAAAAATCAAAAGAATTCGTTGAAGCAATTCCTGGTTTCTATGAAGTTTTAAAGAATGGTAGCGATGATGAAATCACCCTTTACTTTAAGCACAATTTAACCTCTAACTATATTGCTGTAAGCCGTGTTTCCTATGCTTTAGGTAGCCACATTATTGATAAGTCTACAGCTGAGTTAAACGAGATTGCTGATGATACTCCTTTATATGTATCAATCATCATTACCTTAATTGCTATCGTTGTAGCAATCGGTATTGCAATGAAGTTCTCAGCATATATCGTAAATTCATTAAATTATGCTGTAAAACACACCAGCATTATTGCTCAGGGTAACTTAGCTGAGAAATTAGAGACTAAGAGTACTGACGATTTCGGTACCTTAATCCGCTCATTAGAAGACATGAGAAAGACTTGGCAGAAGTTAGTTGCTGAGATTAAAGACACTGTTTACTCAGTTGAAGATAACATCAACGACATCAGCTCAGCTACCAACCATATCAATGAGTCTGCTCAGGAATCTCAGAACAGATCATTAACTGTTGCAGCTGCTGCTAACGAGATGGTTTCAACTACTCACGATATCGCTAAGAACTGTGAGAACGCTGCTAAGTCAGCTGCTGAATCAAATGACACCACCAACAACGGTGTAAGTCAGGTTGAAGAGACCATCAGCGGCATTCAGGATCAGGTAGTTAAGTCAAAGAGCGACGCAGAGTTAATCCAGGCTTTAGTAAATCAGGCAGAGAGCATCGGTGCTATTGTTAACACCATTGATGACATTGCTTCTCAGACCAACCTGTTAGCTCTAAACGCTGCTATTGAGGCTGCTCGTGCTGGTGAAGCTGGTAAGGGATTCGCTGTGGTTGCTGATGAAGTTCGTGCCTTAGCATCTAGAACCTCAAGCTCAACACAGGAAATCACCAAGATGGTTACCCAGATCCAGGCTGACGCTAACAGCGCTAACAACTCAATGTCTGCAAGCTTAGAGAACATGAATGCTTTAGCTGATAAGGCTTCATCAGTTCATGACTTATTACAGACAATTCTTGATCAGGTAGGCGGTGTAACCGGTCAGATCACTCAGATTGCAACCGCTGCTGAACAGCAGACCACAGCAACTTCAGAAATCTCTTCAAATATGCAGGGTATTACTGATATTGCTAAGACCTTCGCTGAAAAGGTACAGGATACCAACAGCGATGTTGCTAAGAGTGTTGATTTATTAGATACCCTATTAGATCACATCAAACACTTAAAGGTATAAGCTAAAGCTTAATACCTACTTAAAAGGAGCCATAAGGCTCCTTTTTTGTTGTCTCAGAAAACTCTAATCACAGACATCATATTCCTTGCACTCCTTTTTTCATGCTAAGAACAGACATCTTATTTTTGTAAAATCAGCTTTACATTTATTAAGACAAAATTCACTAGATTCCATTTTTTTGACAGTAAACAAATACTAAATAATCAAAATAATTTATGTATAGTTTATTATCCGCTACTTGCGTAACACAGCGAAATATATGCGATTTTTGAGATGATGTATAAGTAAGAATACAACCTCTGTCACAAATTTATTTTAAGTTTTAATAAAATATCGTTAAATATTGTCAAAATTTTGTCGATACCCTTTGTATGTAGTATCATACTAGTAATTATGTTTAATAATCGAAGTAGGCTAATAACTAAAATTTAGTACTTAAAGTTTGTTCCTAAAAATAAAATAGCCTTCTTTAATTTGTGGTAAATCATTCGGTGTAATTATGAAATTTTCTGGAAACTTGCTGATCTTAGAAAAAGACAGCCAGAAAAGACAATCACTAGAAACTATCTTCTCATTTCTAGGACTCGTCTGTCAGAGTGGTGATGTAGCAGACTGCTTATCCTACTTTGAAGCAGAGGATTCTAATGTAGATTTTTGTGTTTTAGGTGATGTTGACTCTTTAGAATATAAAAAGTTATTAAAAGACCACAAAGATACTGCATTTCTTTTATGTACCACTAACTGTAAAGAAGATTTAAGCACCTGCTCAAATCTTATGGGTACTATCAGCAATGATCCTAACTACGATGAGATCATTTCTTTACTTCACTACTGCCAGTCATTTAGAACCATGCGTAAGTATTCTAAGAAGTCTGGTGATGGAGCAGCTGCTCTCATTAAGATGCTAGTAGGTCAAGGCAAAGCTATTACCAATGTTCGTCGTTTAATCGAGCAGGTAGCATCAACTGATGCATCTGTGCTGATTTTAGGTGAGTCAGGTACTGGTAAAGAGGTAGTAGCTCGTGCAATTCATGAGTTATCTAACCGTAAGAATAAAGCTTTCGTTCCTGTAAACTGCGGTGCAATTCCAGGTGAATTACTAGAATCAGAACTCTTCGGTCATGAGAAAGGTGCATTTACTGGTGCAATCAGTGCTCATGAAGGTCGTTTTGAGTTAGCTGAAGGCGGTACCATTTTCTTAGATGAAATCGGTGATATGCCTTTGCAGATGCAGGTAAAGTTACTACGTGTACTACAAGAAAGACAATTTGAAAGAGTAGGTTCAAATAAACCAATCAAAGCTGATGTAAGAGTAATTGCTGCTACTCATCAGAATCTTGAGAAGATGGTTGAAGAAAAGACCTTCAGACAGGATCTTTTCTACAGATTGAACGTATTCCCAATTGATACTCCTCCTCTGCGTGACAGAACCGACGATATTCCCCTCTTAGTTCAGGAGCTTGTAAATCGTCATGGTAAAGAGAAGAAAGCATCAATCAGATTTACTCAAAGGGCTATGTTACAGCTCATGTCATGCCCATGGCCTGGCAATGTTAGAGAGTTATCTAACTTAGTTGAAAGATTACTTATCCTTCATCCAAATGAGATTGTGGATGTTGATGATCTGCCTGTATCCTACAGAGGCGGTAAACTAGAGGACGATCCATATGCTGAGCGTATGGCTCTTTTAGACAGTTTCTCTGTTCCTCTGCCAGGAGACGAGGTACAAGAGGACTTTGATGTCGAAGAAGCTGACAGTAAGCCTATTGACTTACCTCCACTTCCTGTTATCGAAGGCGAAAACGACATGGCTCAGGCTTTCATGCCAACACTTTCACCTGAAGGCATTAACTTAAAAGATATGGTTTCCAACATCGAAATCAATATGATTAAGCAAGCTTTAGGACAAAGTAACGGTGTTGTTGCAAAAGCTTCTGAAATATTAGGCTTACGTCGCACAACTTTAGTTGAAAAAATGAAAAAATATGGCATCGTAGCCTCAAACTAAGGATTGGTCATGGATATTAAGCAGTCAATTTCAGAATTATTAAAAGATAAAACAATTCTAGTTACAGGTGGTACCGGCTCTTTTGGTAACAAGTTCATCAAAACTGTTTTAGATGAGTACCCTGTAAAGAAGGTTATTGTCTATTCTAGAGACGAATTAAAACAGTATGAAATGCAGCAGAGACTTGCTAAATACTCAAGCAAAATGCGCTATTTCATCGGTGACGTTCGTGATCTTACAAGGCTGAACCTTGCAATGAAAGGTGTTGATATTGTCGTACATGCAGCAGCTATCAAACAGGTTCCTGCTGCTGAATACAATCCAATGGAATGTATTAAGACCAATATCAATGGCGCTGAAAATGTTATTGAAGCTGCTATGGCTAATGACATTGAAAAAGTTGTTGCCCTTTCAACTGATAAAGCTGCTAATCCTATTAACCTATATGGCGCAACCAAGCTGTGCTCAGACAAGTTATTTACAGCTGCAAATAACTTAGTAGGTCCAGGTAGAACCAGATTTGCTGTAGTACGCTACGGTAATGTCTCAGGCTCACGTGGTTCTGTAGTTCCTTTCTTTAAGAAGTTATTAGCAGAAAACGCAGAGTACATTCCTATTACTGATATGAAGATGACCCGCTTCTGGATCTCACTAGAACAGGGTGTTAACTTCGTATTAAAGACCTTAGTTAGAATGCACGGCGGTGAAGTTTTTGTACCTAAGATCCCTTCCATCAATATTGTGGACTTAGCTACAGCCATCGCTCCTAATATTCCTCAAAAGGAAGTTGGTATTCGTCCTGGTGAAAAGATCCACGAGCTAATGTGCCCTAAAGATGACTCAATGCATGTAATTGAGTTTAATGATTTCTTTATCATTCGCCCTTCAATTACTTTTAACAGCAGATCATCTGACTCTTATAAGACCACTGCATTAGGTGAAACAGGAAAACCTGTAGAACTAGGCTTTGAATACAATTCAAAGAATAATCCTAACTTCCTAAACGTCGAACAAATTAAAGACTTCTTACACAAGCAGGAAAAGTAAATGATACCTTACAGCACTCAGACAATTGAATATGATGATCTGGAGGCTGTAAGAGATGTTCTTACTTCTCCATTTCTCACTTGCGGTCCTAAAATCACCGAATTTGAAGACAAAGTTTGCACCTATACAGGTGCTAGCTTTGCTGTAGGTGTTAATTCCTGTACTTCAGCTTTGCATCTTGCCATGATTGCCTTAGGTGTAACTAAAGGCGACAGAGTTTTTGTAAGTGCCATCAGCTTTGTAGCTTCAGCAAACTGCGCTCGTTATCAAGGCGCCGATGTAGATTTTATCGATGTAGATAAATATACCGGTAATCTTGATGTAGATTGCCTAGAGCAAATGCTTATTGATGCTGACAAAGAGCATAGACTTCCTAAAGTTGTCGTTGCAGTTCACCTCTCAGGACGTCCTGTAGATTTACAAAGAATTGCAGCTCTTAAGGATAAATATGGCTTCTACCTTGTAGAAGACGCAGCTCACGCCTTTGGTGCTATCTATCATGACACCATGATAGGCTCATGTAAGTTCTCTGATATTACAGTTTTAAGTTTCCATCCTGTAAAGATCATTACTACCGCAGAAGGTGGCATGTGTCTTACTAACAACGAAAAGTTCTATAAGACAATGCGTAAGTTCTCAACTCACGGTATTGAGCATAATGTAGACGATCTTGAGAACAAAGAAATGCCTGCTTACTATTATGAAATGCAGGATTTAGGATTTAACTACCGCTTATCAGATCTGCAGGCAGCTCTAGGTATATCTCAATTAGCTAAAGTTGATGAGTTCTTAAGAAAACGTCGCGAGATCGCAAGAGACTATCAGGATCTTTTAGGTGATAATGACAATTTAACCTTACCTGTAGCAGATACACCTGAGTCAATAAGCTCATGGCATCTATATCAGGTAGGTATTAAAGGTGACTTTAGAGATACTGTCTATAAGACTTTAAGATCACGTGGTATTGGTGTACAAATCCACTATTTACCAATTTATGATCATCCATACTACAAGAAGTTAAAAGACTACCCTACCCTAGCAGGTGCTGAGTATTTCTTTAAACATACTCTATCAATTCCTTTATATCCAAATTTAAAGAAACTTGATATGCAGATGGTTGCAGCTACCCTGCAAAGCGTAGTCGATAACTTAAATGAGTAACGCTCAATTCTAAATAAACGAGCGTTTACTTTAAATACAAAGATTTAAATAAGGCTTCGTCAAATGAGTAAAATTGCAGTTATACCAGCTCGTGGCGGTTCTAAAAGAATTCCTTTAAAGAACATTAAAGAGTTCAACGGTGCTCCTTTAATCAGCTACTCTATAAAAGCAGCTGTAGAGAGTAAGCTCTTTGATAAAGTTGTAGTCTCAACTGATGATGAAAATATATCAGCTGTTGCTAAAGAATATGGTGCAGAAGTACCCTTTTTAAGAGATAAGTCTTTAGCTGACGACTTTACTGGTACCTTTGCTGTAGTCAAAGATGCATATCTTAGATTAAAAGACTCATTTAATAATTTAGATACAGTCTGCTGTATCTATGCTACAGCTCCACTTTTAAAAGCTAAACACTTACGAGAAGCATATACTCTGATGACCAAAACTCAGGCAAAGTCTGTTATCAGTATCTGCGAATTTCCTTTTCCTATTCAAAGAGCCTTTGTAAAAGATGACAACGACGTTCTCTCTTACAGAGAGCCTAAATATGCACCTATGAGATCACAGGATCTGCAAAAATGCTATCAGGACTGTGGGCTGTTCTATTTTTATGCTAACTCTTGTTTTGAAGACTCCCATGGATATCAGTCTATAGGCTATGCTATGCCTCGTCACCGCGTGATCGACATTGATACTCCTGAGGATTGGGATTATGCCTGTGCTCTTGCTAAAGCTGTGGAAACCTTACATTTAGATTAGTGCTTAAAATTAGACCTTTAAAGAAAGATGACAGAGAATAGATCTACTATTGTGGCTGTACTAAAAGCTGATGAAATCATTGGCACCGGTCACTTAATGAGAGTTAAGAGTATCTTAAATTACTTTAAAGACTTCAATCTTTGCTTGGTAGCTGACTCACTATCTCGTGCACTCCTCCCTCTTTGCACTGAATTCTCTACCACAATAGTTACTACAAAAGAGAACCTTGCAAAGTCAGTACTTATGTTATCCCCTACCCTGTGTATCGTAGATCATTATTATCTAGACAGTTCTTTTGAAGAAAAACTCTACCCTTATACAAAAGTTGTCGTTATCGACGATTTAGTTAATAGAAAACATCAATGCCATATGCTCATAGATGCTTGGGTTCTAAGAGAACCTCAAGAGTATGAGCATCTTGTAAACAAAGATTGTATATTGTGTGTAGGCAGAGAATACAACTATGTAAAAGAAGCTTTCGGTAAGCTAGTACACACTCAATCTCAATCAGGTCTTCCTCGTGTTTTAGTAAACTTTGGAGGCTCAGATCCTGCTCATGCTTGTTTAAATACAGCTATGGCTATAAAAGCAGGAAAACTGAACCTAAAATACGAATTTACTATTCTCTCTGGTATGTCTAATCCAGATCATGACAAAATAAAAGATCTATTAAAAGATTTACCAAACACTACTGTACAAAGACACTGCTCTGATATGCCTGCTCTTTTCTCAAAAATTGACTACGCTATAGGTGCAGCAGGTGGTATGAACACTGAACGTAATGTAGCAGGTATTCCTTCTATCGTCGTTGAAATTGCAGACAATCAAAAAGGTGTCTGCGACTTTGTAAGAAAATACAACCTAGGTGAGTGCCTTAAAGTCAATGAACTAAAAGATCCTACCCTCGTAAACGCAACTTTGCAAAAATTATCCGCAAATAGATCAGTTTACACACAAAATTGCCAAAAACTCTATTCAAAAAACGGCATTTTAAATGTTGTGAAAAGAATCAAAGAATTGTTAACAATAGATTAAACAGCCGTTAAATCCTAAATCTAAGCGAAAAACAGTATAAGCACAAAACTGTTTTATATATTATTCAATTAAATCAAGGAATTATTTATTAGGAAGGTCTTTTCAGAATAAGGCTGTGTGCGAAAAAGAAGTGCACACAGCTGTCAATTCACCTTTATGAAAGCTATCATCTTAATGGTTCATTTGGGGAATGAAAACCATCTAAACTACATAGCAACGTCATAATAGCAAAATCACCCTACGCAAAATGTGATATTTCTCACATTTTCTGTTTACGGAATAAAATTATGTACTGATCACATTTTAAAACTAATTTTTAGTTACACTGTAACCGGTTACATATTATTTTACATTTAACACTAATTCACAGAATATTGAATATATTACAGATAGTTTATTAAACACCTTTCAAAATAATGTCTGTAAAAATCAAGTATTAAAGCTCTTCTGTGCCATCTAAATGCAAAGGTAACTGCCAGTCAATTGGCTTTTTATGATGAGCAATAAGATACTTATTTGCTGCTGAAAAATGATGACATCCAAAGAATCCACGACTTGCAGATAGTGGACTTGGGTGTGGTGCGCTCAAAACGCAATGTTTAAATAGATCAATTTGCGCACCCTTTTCCTGAGCAGGTTTTCCCCATAGCAAAAAGACGATATTCTCACATCTGTCATTGATTGCTTTAATCACACCATCTGTAAACTCTTCCCATCCTTGGTGCTGGTGAGAATTAGACTTGCCACTGTCTACAGTTAAAACTGAGTTTAATAACAGCACTCCCTGTCTTGCCCATGGAATTAAGTTGCCATGATCTGGTGCTTGAAATCCTGGAATATCAGTTGCTAGCTCTTTATAGATATTCTGCAGTGAACGAGGGATCTCAATACCTACGTTAACAGAGAATGATAGCCCCATTGCAAAGCCAGGTGTCTGATAAGGATCTTGACCTAAAATCACTACCTTTAACTTATCAAATGGAGTATAAGCAAAAGCATTAAAGATATCCTTTTGAGGAGGAAAAACTTCATTTCCAGCATCTCTTCTAGCTTTTTGAAAAGCATATGCATGTTTAAAGGTTTCAGTGTTTTTTAAAGGTCCTATGATATCTTTCCAACTGGCCATGTCTGCTCCAAATTAGGTTATTTTCGTCACTTAATAATATATATCGAACTAAGTTTTATATAAGGATATTCTTGTATTGTATAATGACAATTAGAATGTGTGAAATAAATGCCAAGAATTCATGCATTACTGTCTGTAATCTGTAAGAATAACAAAATTTAAGCAGATTATGCTTTCTTTTAAGGAGACTCAAATGCAATCATCAAATCCTGCCATCTCTGTCATCAGAAAAAATGCAGGTGTATACAACTTCGGTGGAACTGAAGCTGGTGCAACCATTTCTGGTACTACTACAAAATCAATCGTTTTAGTAGCACTAACCTTGATCATTGGCTACTTTGCAATGAATTACACCATGAACTCTATCTATGCTACAGGTCAGGTACCTAACGGCTTAATGCTAGGTTCTGTAATTCTAGGCTTTATCGTAGCTTTAGTAACTATCTTCAAGCCAACTGCAGCACCTATCACAGCTCCAATCTACGCTGTTTTAGAAGGTGGTGCTTTAGGTTCTCTATCAGGCATCTTTGAGCTTCAGTACCACGGTATTGTTTCAACAGCTGTGATGTCTACCTTTGTGGTTGTAATGACTATGCTTGCTTTATGGAAGTTTAAGATCATTGTTCCAACACAGCGTTTCCGTTCAATCATCACTGGTGCTATTGGCGGTATCTGCGTTCTTTACATTGCAAACTTGATTTTCTCTATCTTTGGAGTTCACTTAATTCCTCAGACAGGTCCAATCTCAATCATCGTTTCATTAGTAGTTTGCACTGTTGCAGCATTTAGCTTAGTTCTAGATTTTGAGAACATTCAGGTAAGCGTAGATGAAGGTTTACCTAAGTACTTTGAGTACTACAATGCCTTCTCATTATTAGTAACCATCTGTTGGTTATATGTTGAGATCTTAAAGTTATTATCAAAGAGAGATAACTAATCTTTTTGGATAATTTCTAGTGAAAAGAGAGCCTCAAGGCTCTCTTTTCGTTTATGTGTTATCTACTTAGTATTCACTGAGCTTATAGCTTTAATACAGTACAGGATCGGTAACTGATACTTTAAAGAGTGTATAACCTACTACAGTCCCTTCAATTACCTTGATATCCCCTACTTGCAGATTATCTAAGACCTCTACTCTGCTCTTATCTAGAGTAAATTTAACATTACGTAAACCGTAACTGTCAGCTGACATCTCTACAAAAGGATCATCACCTAAAACCGAGATCTTGCTTATCTTCCCCTTGATGCATAAACGTCTGTCCTTATAGACGTCATCTGCCTTTTCCTCGTTTAATTCATAATCAGTCATGATCCTGTTTGCTGTAACTAAAACAGCTTTAGCAGGTGGTGCTTTTTCAGCTTCATTTACAGTGTCAATAACAACAGCAGTCTTTGGATCATCCTTTTCACTCATTACATGGTCATCTGTAGAAGCTGTAGTTATGTCAACGCGCTCTGGTGCTTGTGTACGCGGATTTGTAGTGTTATTAGAAGCTGTAGTGTTATTAGAATAGGTCTCAGCAGACTTATCACTAGGATCATTATTTGGCTTATAAGCTTCACCAGCGTAGAAACCTACAATAGCAATTGCTTTAGAGATACTGATTTTGTAACTACTCAGAACCTACCCTAAAACGATCTCAGCCTTACCTTTAAAAGCAGAGGTTAGAGCTTCAAATGCATCTATGCCT
>OMZC01000076.1 GCA_900315395.1 uncultured Gammaproteobacteria bacterium | reverse complement strand
TGTTTACACCTGCTTTAAAAGTGTGAACTTAGTGGTGGTTCATAATTTCGCCATACTGTTTTATAACTTTTTATTACTCTGTATATTTTAATCTAGAAAGTGCATTAAATATAGGCTTAAAGACGATATTTGCTCACTTGTTCATGCAAATGTTTTTCATATGAACTCATTTGTCAGAATTTTTAGAAGAAATTACCCTTCTTTGCTTTATTTACAAGATAAAACATGACGAAGATCATAGCTTTTTCAAAGACCTAATCAAAAAGAGCCTGTTTACAGGTTAAAACACCTACCTATCCATTTTAGTGCATAGATGCACCATTATTTATTTAATTGATTTACATACAGTTTTTAAAATTATCTTCTTAAGTACGGTAAATATTTTTAGTTTTACTAAATATCATGCACCAATAATGTGAGAACAAGGTTCTATGATGTTTCTTTGTGGTAACATCATCCACATGGCATAAGGCATAACCAATGCCTGCCACCTAGATTTTTAACTAAGATACAGCATCAAAGGAGCTGTTATTTATGTGTTCAATTTTCGGTATTTTTGATATTAAAGAGCATCCTGAAGCTCTTCGCCAGACTGCACTTGAGAACTCAAGACTGCAGTTGCACCGTGGTCCTGACTGGGAAGGTATTTATCAGGGCGATCATGCAATCATTGTTCATGAGCGTCTGTCAATTGTTGATCCTCAGAATGGTGCTCAGCCTTTATATAATGAAGATAAGTCTATCGTTTTGGCTGTTAACGGCGAAATCTACAATCACAAAGATCTGAAGAAAGAACTTACAGTTGATTACAAGTTCAAGACAGGTTCAGATTGTGAGGTAATCATTCCTCTATACGAAGAGTTCAAGCGTACTGGTAAAAACTTTGTAGACAGATTAGTAGGTGACTTTGCTTTCGTTATCTATGACGCTAAAGACAACACTATCTTTGCTGCACGTGACCACATGGGTATCAACCCTATGTATGTTGGTACTGACAGAGAAGGTCGTTTCTATGTAGCATCCGAGATGAAAGCTCTAGTTAACGTTTGTGACTCAGTAAAAGAATTCCCTCCACGTCATTACTTATACACCAAAGGTGGTGACTACGAGTTTAAGCAGTACTACAAGCGTGACTGGTTCGAGTACGACAATGTTAAGAACGATCCTGCTGATGTAAAGAGCTTAAAAGACGGTTTAATGGACGCTGTTCGTCGTCAGTTAATGTGTGATGTACCATATGGTGTATTACTCTCAGGCGGTCTTGATTCATCAGTTATCTCAGCTATTGCTAAGTTCTATTCAGAAAAGCGTGTTGAGGATGATGGTAAGTCACAGGCATGGTTCCCAAGACTGCACTCATTTGCTATCGGTCTTGAGGGTGCACCTGATCTTAAGAAAGCTCGTGTTGTAGCTGATTACTTAGGTACAGTTCACCATGAAATTCACTACACCATCCAGGAAGGCTTAGATGCCCTGCGTGATGTTATCTATCATATCGAAACCTATGATGTAACCACTATCAGAGCTTCAACTCCTATGTACCTAATGGCTCGTTACATTAAAGCTATGGGTATTAAGATGGTTCTATCAGGTGAAGGTTCTGATGAGATCTTTGGCGGTTACTTATACTTCCACAAGGCTCCAAATGCTAAAGAGATGCATGAAGAGTTAGTAAGAAAGTTAGACCAGTTACACTTATATGATTGCTTAAGAGCAAACAAGTCTCTAATGGCATGGGGTGTTGAAGGTCGTGTTCCATTCCTAGATAAGAAATTCTTAGACATCGCAATGCACTTCAATCCAGAAGCTAAGATGTGCCCTGGTAAGGTTATCGAAAAGAAAGCTCTAAGAGAGGCTTTTGACGGTATGTTACCTGAGGAAGTTCTATGGCGTCAGAAAGAGCAGTTCTCTGATGGTGTAGGTTACTCATGGATTGATGCTCTGCGTGACTATGCTGAAGAAAAGGTATCTGACAGAAAGTTTGCTGAACGTGAAGTAAGATTCCCTGTAAACACTCCTTTAACTAAGGAAGCTTATCTGTACAGAGAAATCTTTGAAGATCTGTTCAAGTTACCATCAGCAGTTAAGACTGTTCCATATGGTAAGTCTGTAGCATGCTCTACCCCTACTGCTATTGCATGGGATGCTAAGTTTGCACAGATGAACGATCCATCAGGTCGTGCAGTTACCGATGTTCATGAAGAAGCTTATGAGATGGGCCACAAGATGTAATTGTCTTAAGACATTACATGTATGAACCATTGATAGCTTTTAACTAATAGATTTCAATTCTGTTCATTAGTATTTATATCTTACTCTTTAAGGTTCAGCGCAAGCTGAGCCTTTCTTTTATCTTAAAAGCAACTTCTTTTTATATTCAGATATATTCAGTTGTCAGGTTTTATTTCAACTTTTAAGGCAGGATCACCTATCTTAAACTCTCTTCTCAGTGACTCTAGTAAAGTTCTGTATAATCAAATTGTGCTTATCGATTAAGACAACATAACTTAAGGTCTCACCATGAAAACACTATCATGCTTAATTAAAACACTCTTAGCATTTACATGCCTTTTATTTACAACCACTCTGTTAACAGCCTGTAGCTCAACTACCGATAACTCACAGCCACCTACTCCTTATGAAAAGATTGGTGATGTAACTGAGCTTACAAAGTATGTTGAAGATGGTAAAACAACCTTAGGTGAACTATTCACTCATCTTGCCCAAAGTACAGCAAGCTCTGACTATGAGCTAAATACAGTTCTCTATACTGGTAACCTAAAAAAGGACAATAGAAGAGTTTTAGTGGTGCAGTATTGGGCAAGATATCCAGGCTTAAGATACAAGCCAAACGCTGTATGTAAGACCACTAAGAACATTATCATCACCTTAAAAGATAACAACCTAAATACAGACAATATTGTTGAAGGTGTTTATTACACTGGTGCCTCTTATGCAATTAAGAGTGTCATCTTCAGTAAATCTACTGAGTACTATCATGAGTTAACAGAGCAAGAGCTAAAAGACTCAATTAACTTTGACTGGAGCAAAGTTTATTTCCAGTCAGTAGTTTTAGATAGTGCTAAAGCTGAATCTAAAAAAGATAAAGATGAAATGCAGATCGTCTCAGATCAGCTAATACCAGTACTTTATGAAGCACCAGAACTGAAACTTGTAGATGAAGAGATGTTTAAGAAAACAAAACTTGCTTTTGGCAACTATTCTAGCAACACCTCTGATACCACCTCAGACAACACCTCTGTCACCACCATTGTGCCAAAGATTGAAAAAGAAACTGACCACTATGATTATGTGGAAAGAGGCTTTGAGCTTCCTGAATGGTCCTATCGCGTAGGCTTAGATTTCTTCCTGGTGGGAGTTTATCATGGCATCACGTATCATTCTTTATAAAGAGTGATTAGAACAGAAGGCTTTGTCTGTATAATTAAAATAACAAGATTACCAACACCAAAATTCATAATATAACCACAACCGGTGTTGGTAAATCCACTTTAAAGATGAGGTTTCCTTTGAAGGTATTCAAACTTGTATTTACTCTTATAGCACTTTTGTGTGCGACATCTTTTATTACAGGATGTGCTGGTTTTGCTGAAGATCTAGGTGATGCCAGTGAAATTAAATACTACGTAAAAAAAGATCAATCAACAGTAAAATCTGTTCTCTACAGAATGAATAATCCAAACGTAGAAAAACGTAGCTATGATTACTTCGTTTCAAGAAAACTCTATGAAGCAACTCAAGTAAGTTCAGGAAATAAGCTCTTAATTGTCCACTATTATGTAGATTATCCTTCAAAGTCACAGCCATATAGAACTTTAAAAGACGTGGTATTCTTACTTCAAGATGACAAAATCTCAGAAGACAGCATCATTCATGATATCAAAATTTTTGGTGCAGCCTACCTTAAAAATGAAGGCATCAATGAGTACTATGCCATGTCTGAGCAAGAGCTAAAATCCTTTGACAATATGGGAGAAAAATATATAGCCTCAACTAATAAAACAGGTCAATTCAAATCAGAGCTTGATCTGACTGAAGATAAGCTTATCAAAGCAGAAACTACAGAGTTATTCGGAGAGATTGACGATTTAAAAGTTGTAGATGATAAGGAACTTAATTCTTTAGGTGTTACTGAAATTGAGAGTATCTTAACAGCCCCTAAAATACGAGTTGTGAAAGTCTCTTATCTCATGTACGGAGCAGCCATAGCGCTTGCAGTTGCAGAAGCTGTACTACAAGCAAAACAACAATAGCTACTACTTTTTTATAAGTGTCTTATTTATAAGTATCTTATTAAAGGTTAGTCAGGAGAACATAGATAAGTACCTCAAGTTAAGACATGAAAGAGTCACTAAAGCCCACTTAAAGAAAGAGAAGAAAGTAAGAAACTTAACTTAAAGCTCTCTCCTATAATGAAAATATATGCTGTTGCTCCTCTTGTCTTGTCAAGATTTATCTTTTTTTCTTTCTTGCTTCCTTGCTCCTTCCTTTCTTTCTTCATTTCTTTATAATAAAAAAGAAAGAAAGAAAGAAAGGATGTATTACTAAATGCTGTCATTTAAAAATCAGAATATAGAGTTCAAACAAGAATATGCTCAGGATATTCTCAAAGATGTAATGGGCTTTGCCAATGCTGATGGCGGAACTGTCTATGTTGGAGTCAGAAAAGATGGTGTTGTCTTAGGAATTGATGATCCTGATGGAGTGATGCTACAAATAGTAAATTCACTAAAAGATTCACTATCTCCTGATGTAATGCCATTTGTAAAAGTAAACACTGTTGAGATAGAAGGCAAACAGGTTGTCGAAATTGATGTAACTACTGGAATATATCGACCTTATTACCTAAAAGAAAAGGGGCTGAAACCTACTGGAGTATATGTCAGAAAAGGTAGTTCCACACAGCCAATGACAGAAGAAGGCATCAGAGAAATGATCCTTCAAAACAGTGGCAGATCCTTTGAACAGTGTAGAAGCATGGATCAGGAATTGACTTTTCAGACGTTTTTTAGAGAAATGAAAAGCAGATCTCTAGAAGTCGGTCCCTCTCAGATGAGAACACTTAAACTCATTGGAGAAGATGGTCTTTATACG
The DNA here is from genome assembly GCA_900315395.1 of uncultured Gammaproteobacteria bacterium. GTDB lineage: Bacteria > Pseudomonadota > Gammaproteobacteria > Enterobacterales > Succinivibrionaceae > Succinivibrio. The sequence continues at coordinate 4,567 of OMZC01000076.1, read as the reverse complement.
AATTTGGCTTTGTTGCTGTCAGATCAATGTGAAACAACTACAAAAGTTGCGCTTTTTCAGGGAACTGATAAGGAACAGTTCCGTGATAGAAAAGAATTTACAGGTTCTATTTTGAAGCAACTTGAAGATGTATATCAGTTTATAGATCTTATAAACAAAACCAAAGCTACTTTCTCAGGACTCAATCGAACTGATAAGAGAGATTATCCAGAAGAGGCTGTAAGAGAAGCCTTGCTTAATAGTATTGTCCATAGGGACTATTCTTTTAGTGGCAGTAATCTTGTTAACATTTTCGAAGATAGAATTGAGTTTGTATCTCTTGGCGGACTGGTTTCAGGCTTGGAGCTAAAATCTATTTTTCTTGGAGTCTCACAGTCGAGAAATCCTAACCTTGCAGCGATTTTTTATCGGATGAGGCTGATTGAAAGTTACGGGACTGGAATAGGAAAGATAGAACGAGTATATAAATCAAATCCCCTGCAGCCTGAATTTGAAACAGCAAAGGGAGTTTTCCGTGTGACTCTTCCAAACAGAAATGAGGAGCAAGACTCTAAGATACAGTCCTACAGAGGAATCGACAGTGATAACTCTTTTAACGAGCAGAAGAAACTTATCATTCAGTATGCAAAGGAAAATGGAAGAGTATCAAGAAAAGAAGTCGAGAATTTGATTGGAGCAGGAACAACCAAAGCATTCAGACTACTAAAAGAACTCTGTGAGGCAGGACAGCTTGAGCAGACAGGTAAAGGAAAGTTAAGAACATATGTTATAAAATAAACCTTTTACCTCTATTCCTACAAATCATATAAAAGTTTGTTGAGCGGTATTAAGGCAAAATTAAGCTTTCTTTGTTTATGGTTCCTTTGTTTAAACTCCTTTGTTTAAACTTCCTTTAAAGCGAGAACTTAGTGCTAGTTCAGAATTTTGCCTTAAGTTCATTAACTTCTGAGGATTTAGAAAACGACATTAAAAAAGCTATGTCGGATTTTGTCTGACATAGCTTTTTGTTTAACGTGGTAAAACAATCTTTTCTATGAAAGATTGTGCTTTTAATTACTGGTGCATGAAGAAGCCAATAATTAAGATGATGCTTACGCCCCACATAATTGGTGTTACCTGACGGTATTTACCAGTGATCAGCTTTAATAGACAGTAGCTTGCAAAACCGAAGCCGAAACCATTACCAATAGAATAGGTCATTGGCATCATGATCACAGTTAAGAAAGCAGGAATTGATTCAGAGAAGTCTGTAAAGTCGATACCCTGTACATTCTTCATCATCATAGCACCTACTACGATAAGAGCAGGAGCTGTTGCGTAAGCTGGAATTAAGCTTGCAAGTGGTGAGAAGAAGAATGCCAATAAGAAGCAGATACCTACAACTACTGCGGTAAGACCAGTCTTACCACCAACATTAACACCTGCTGATGACTCAACATATGAGGTTACAGCGCAGGTACCCATGGTTGCTGATAATAAGGTACCAACAGAATCGGTCATCAGAGCTCTATCACAGTTTTCAATCTTACCGTCTTTATCTACAAGACCTGCTGCCTTAGTAACACCGATTAGAGTACCGATATTATCGAATAGCTCTACAATGGTGAAAGTAAAGATGATTGAAACTAAACCATAATGGAAAGCTCCTACAAGATCCATCTTCAAGAAAGTCTCACCCATACCAGGGAAAGAGAAACTTACAACATCAGAGATGCCCTCTGGTGCCTTAGTTACACCAAAGATCATACCAATTACAGTTACGGTCACAATACCGATTAACATGGCAGCTCTGATTTTTAAAGCTAAAAGAGCGCCGATGATGAGAACACCTAAAAGTGCCAGATCAACTTTTGGATCAGAGAAAGTACCTAAGGTGATCTTGGTAGCAGGAGATTCAACAATCAGATTAGAGCTTTGAAGACCAACGAAAGCAATGAACATTCCGATACCAACTACAGTTGCGGATTTCAAACTCATTGGTACAGCATCAATAATCATCTGACGCAATCTGGTAACGGTCAGCACGAAGAAGACTAAACCAGATACAAACACAGCACCTAAAGCTGTTTCCCAATTCAAGCCTACAGTCTTACATACATAGAAAGTAAAGAAGGCATTAAGTCCCATGCCAGGAGCCATAGCAACCGGAAGATTTGCAAAAAGGCCCATTGCAATGGTACATAAAGCAGCAGACCAGATAGTTGCAGCTACAGCTGCTTCTACTGGGATACCTGCTTCTTTTAAGATTGATGGGTTAACAAAAATAATGTAAGCCATAGCTACGAAAGTAGTAATACCAGCAATGATCTCAGTGCGGACATTAGTACCTTTAGCTTTTAATTTGAAATAACGATCTAGAAATCCCTGATCGTTCTTTGAGATGGTGTCAGACATGATTTCCTCTGAATGAAAAATACCTGCTATAAAAGCGCTTTCAGTATATTTGAATTTACCTTAGTGTCAATGCTGATTGAATAAGAAATCGACTTTTACCAAGATTTGATAAATATCGTATTCACTAATGTGCTAACAAGTGTGCCCATGCACACTTTTAGAGTGTTTTAAGACTGATTTTGAACAGTTTATTAGGAATTTTCAGAAAAAAACGGTGGCTATATAAAGGTACTTATATTGAGCTTAAGGTATATTTTGAGTTGAATGTAAAGATATTGAGAATAGCTCCATCCTTTGCTGGTATTTAGTTTTACCTTATGATCAGGCAAAACAAAAAGCTACCATAATGGCAATAAAGCCAATTACTATCAAAAGAGTCAGTACTAAACCTACAATAGATAAAGCTATACCTGCGTAACACAGTTTTGTGCTTTCTGGATGCTTTTTTAAAGCTATAAAGCCAAAGACAATACCTAAAACAGCTAAAGCTACACCTAAGAAACAACCTGCACCAGTAAAAATACTTATGATGGAGTCAATTCCTAAAACAATCGGAAGATATTGCAAATGATAATCCTTACACTGATGCACTAGATTGGATGATATTATATTTGATGCAGAAAAATTGATTGCATAAATTTTGTACTATTTATTGTACATTCATTGAGTGTAAATATTCAAATTTATTTTTTGGTTCATTAAGTGTGCATATCATTTTTTTTGTAAATATCTTTTTTGAAACGAGTTATCTTATCCAAAATATTTTTCAATCAAAATACAAGCCACCGTCGTTATGCCGGTATAAGAAAGAACTCCTCCTGAAAAAATGGTATTTTCCTCATCAGGGTACTTATCATGAGCAAAAAACATCGAGACAATCCCTAAAAGCCCCAAAATTACACCAAATAAAAAACTATCAAATGTAAAAATACTTATAAGTGAGGCTATTCCAAAAGCAAGAGGCAGATATATCAGAAATTTCATTTGATACTCCATAAACACCAGTATATAAATCTTGTACGATTTATTATATATACATTCAATATATATACACAAGTGCATTTTTTATGCTTATTTACTAAGCAAATCATTTTTCTGAAAATTTAGCTTCATTTGATATAATTCATGACTGTTACAGAGTATTTGTCTGTTAAAAACAACATGAATATTACAAAAGTATAAGCTGCAAGATTTCAGTACTTGTTTATCAAGATCATTTATCAGAAGAATCAGGTCAAATGGAAGAATTAGGTCTTACTAGAGTTCCCTACTATTCAGAACTTAGCGTGTTTAATCGAGATGATGTACCAAATGATGCTGTATGCCTAGTGCTTTCAGTCATGCTCTATTGGCATTCACTAGAAAAGTGCCAAAGATTTAATGCTAGAAATCATGTGCACCTTTTAGCCCGTAATTTAAGAAGAACTCCTGAATGTGTCAAAGAGTGCTTAGACTATCTTACAAGCTTACAGATCTTAGATAAAAAAGAAGAAACTATCATTACAGAAAGTGACAATCCTGATAAAAAGACCAAATTAAACGAGTTCTATACTCTAAACTTCCATGTACTCCATGAGCTGTTAAAAGAGCATAACCTGAATATCCCTGTAAAGATCTTGCGTTTGGCCAGCGACGATTACTTTGATATCTACTCATATTTATCACCTAAGAGAATGCCTTTAGTACAAGGTCTTGTAGGTATGGTCAAAGGTGGCATTTATGATGAGGTGGCTTTAAATGTCTGCAAGGTTATCTGTGGTATCTGTGAAGACAGTGATTATGAGGATTTCTCATATAAAGCATTAGCTCCTGGTTGGAGAATGTTAGCTCAGCCTCCTGCTACAGCTGAAGACGTCGTACAAAGATATTTAAGAGAAGGAGAGCGCTCTGTAGATATTGATCTTATGGATGGTTCTTTCTTTATGCCAGATGGTGATTACTTTGGAACTGAAAAGCATAAGATTTGGCATTCAGGTAAAAGTAAGGAACCTAGAGTTTTAGCTACTGCCTTATATCTTTGCTTTACAGCTTTAAGTCATGATGTAGAGTTCTATTCAGATCTAGATCTTGAGGAGCTAAAGGACGGCTTTGAACTTCTGTATAAATTTACAGGATTAAAAGGCAGATTATCTGAGGTGTACTTTAACTATAAAGACTTTACAGGCGACGCTCT
>OMZC01000074.1 GCA_900315395.1 uncultured Gammaproteobacteria bacterium | reverse complement strand
TATCTGAGATTAAAGGACCTCTATCAAAAGAAGTTCCTGTTGGTTTAACTAAAACTAGCATAGGTATTACTTACAAAGATCATTAATAGAAACATGATATAAAAGCAGGTCATCAAGATCTGCTTTTCATTACTAAATACTATGACCTCTCTGTTTTACTTGCACTTCCTAGTCTGCATTAATAAATTCAGATCTTAAAAATTCTCTCTTCTTGCCTGAAATAACTAAAAGCTATTACCTGCACTAATATTTACCTATAATCCCTAGTGATTTATAGTATTTTTAAAACTTTGTAAATCAAATAGTTAATTCTTTTCCTACTAAATATATATGTTTAGTAATTGACATTATTTTGTACATAGATCAAGATATACACATAAAAAGGAAATAACAGCAGTTAAAACTGCTTAAGGAAGAATTTCATGTTGAAAACTATTCGAATGCCCTGTTGTAGATTTAACTTATAAAAACTAACTTTCAAATAAATCACAATGGGAAAAATTAAAAATGACAGCACATATAAAAGATTTTATTGAACAAGAATTCTATCATTTCCACTCTCATCCTGAATTGTCATATCAGGAGTTTGAAACCACAAAAAGATTAAAAGAAGATCTTGAAAAGAACGGCATTAAGATCTTGCCTTTAGATTTAAAAACAGGCGTGGTAGCTGAAATTGGTCAAGGTGACACCACTGTTGCCATAAGATCAGATATCGATGCCCTTCCTGTTCAAGAGAATACAGATCTTCCATACAAATCAACTGTTCCTGGTGTAATGCACGCTTGCGGTCACGACAGCCACGCAGCCACAATTTTAGGTGCAGCCTTACTTTTAAAAGAGCACGAGGCTGAATTAAAAGGTAAAGTAAGAGTTATCTTCCAGCCAGCTGAAGAAGCTCCAGGTGGAGCTGGTACCGTAATTAAAGCAGGTGGTTTAAAAGGTGTTAAAGCTATCTTTGGTATCCACTCTTCATCATTATTTGATGTTGGTACTTTAGGTATCAGCGCAGGTCCAAACCATGCAGCTGTTGAGAAATTTAAGATTGTCTTTACAGGTAAAGGTACCCATGCAGCACAACCTCAGCAAGGTAATGATGCCATCATCATTGGTACTAACTTTGTAAATGCAGCTCAATCTATCGTTTCAAGAAACATCGACGCAAGTCATGCTGTTGTAGTTTCCATCACTCATTTTGAAGCTGGTACTACATGGAATGTAATTCCTGAGACTGTACTTTTAGAAGGTACCATCAGAACCTACACCAAAGAAGACAGACAAATTGCAAAATCACGCCTTGAAGAAATCGCAAAAGGCATAGCTACTACCTTTAACGCTAAGTTAGACTTTGAATGGTTAGTAGAGTTGCCTGCAACCATCAACGATGGTCCACTATCAGATTTTGCTAAAGAGGTTGCTTTAAAAGAAGGCTTTAAGGTAGAACCAAATCCTAAGTCTTTAGGCGGTGAGGACTTCTCTTTATACCAAGAGGTGATCCCAGGTTCATTTATCATGATCGGTACTGGTGCTAGCTACCCTAACCACAATCCTAACTTTAAGGTTGATCCTAAAGCTATCTACCCTGCTACTCAATATGTAGCAAAACTAGCTACTGCTTATTTGGAGAAAAACTAAAGATGAGTGATGTAACTAGTAACACTGTAGAGAGCGACAAAACTATTATCAGTTTTGAGAACTTATCTAAACGCTATGAGAAGAAAGGTCAGACCTTTGTAGCATTAGATAACGTAACCTTTAAAGTAAACAAAGGTGATGTTTACGGTTTAATCGGTTTTTCAGGTGCTGGTAAATCTACCCTTTTACGCATGGTAAATGCTCTTGAGACACCAACTGAGGGTAAGGTATTTGTAAAAGGCATTGATTTAACCACTCTAAAAGAAGGTCAGCTACGTGAAGTTCGTAAAGACATCGGTATGATCTTCCAGGAGTTCAACCTATTAGAGACAAAGACTGTATTTGATAATATCGCAATTCCTTTAGTCCTAAGACATGAGAATAAGCAAAAGATTAAATCTCGTGTTGAAGAACTCTTAAAATTCGTAGGTCTTGAGGATAAGGCTAAAGCTCTGCCAGGAGAACTTTCAGGCGGTCAAAAGCAGCGTGTTGGTATTGCAAGAGCTCTTGCAACTGAGCCTGAAATCTTACTTTGCGATGAGGCAACCTCAGCACTTGATCCTGATACTACAGAATCAATTCTTAATCTATTAGCTAGAGTAAATAAAGAGCTTAACGTAACCATTCTATTTGTTACCCACACTATTAGAGTTGTTCAAAAGCTCTGCAATAAGGTAGCAATTTTGGAGCACGGTAAGTTAGTTGAGAACGGTTCTGTAATTGATGTGTTCTCAAAGCCAAAGAGCACTATAGCTAAACGCTTTGTTGAAACCGTAATTCCAAGCAAGATCCCTGAGAGCATCGTAACCGAGCTAAAGAAATATGAAGGTAACTATAAAGTTATCAGAATTTTCTTCCACGCAGAACATGCAACAGATGATGTAATCTGGCAGATCAACGCAAAATTAGGTGTTCACACCAACGTTATGTTCGCATCTGTTACTGAATTGCAAGGCAGAGTTTTATCCATCATTACCTTGCAGTTAACCGGAAACGAAGAGGACTTTAAAAAGGTTGGGGATTACATTAACTCTCATGGCATCGCTTTTGAGGAGGTACCAGTATGATAGACGCATTTTTTAAATCACTAGATGTTACAGAGTCTCAGTTAATTGATTGCGCTAATCAGACTTTATACATGGTATTTGTATCCTTGGTTCTAGGATCACTAATTGGTATTATCTTAGCCTTAATTTTAGTGCTCTCACGAAAAGGCGGTATTAAAGAGAATAAGTACGTTTTCTTTACTGTAAATACCTTTATCAATATCGTGCGTTCAATACCATTTATTATTCTCTTAGTATTCATTCTGCCTGTAACTAAGGCAATTGTAGGTACACGTATTGGTACTACAGCTGCATTAGTTCCATTAACCTTCTTTATTGCTCCATATCTTGCAAGACTGTTTGAGAACAGCTTACTTGAGGTAAATCACGGCATTATTGAAGCTGCTAAGGCAATGGGCGCTAATACTTTCCAGATCATTATCCATTTCTGGTTGCCAGAAGCTAAAGGCTCACTAATTCTCTCAACAACCATTGGTACTATCGGTCTGTTAGGCGCAACAGCAATGGCAGGTGTTATCGGCGGTGGTGGTGTAGGTGATCTTGCATTAACCTACGGCTATCAGAGAATGAACTTCCCATTGATGTTATTTACCGTAATCGTCTTGATTGTCTTTGTACAGATCATTCAGAGTATCGGTAACTACTTTGCTGCTAAAGCTAGAAAGCATTGACAGTAGAATTAAACAGGATGTTCAAGAAAACAGTTTCTTTTACAAACAAGTTTCAGTCAAATTAAGGAAAAATTATTATGAAGAAATTATCATTAACCTTACTTGCAGCATTAGTTGCAACTTCAATCTCAGCAAACAGCGCATTTGCTTTTGATAAAGATCATTCAACCTTAGTATTCAGTAAGTCTCAAGGTCCTTACTCAGAGCTGTTCATCAGTGGTATTCAGCCAATTTTAGAGAAAGAAGGCTATACCGTTAAAGGTGTGGATGTATCTGACTTATTACAGGCTGATATTGCTTTAAACGAAGGTGAAGTTGATTTTAACGTTGAGCAGCACACAGCTTACATGCAGAACTTTAATAAGTCTCAGGATGGTCATTTAGCTGCTATTACCCCTATTCCTACAGTTCTAGCAGGTGTATATCCTGGTTCTAAGAATGACTTATCAAAAGTTGAAGACGGTGACGTTGTAGCTGTTCCTAATGATGCTTCTAACACCGCTCGTGCTTATAACATTTTAGAGAAGATTGGTTGGATTAAGCTTGATCCAAACATCGACAAGACTAAGGCTACCCAGAACAATATTATTGAGAACCCTCACAAGTTAAAGTTTGTTGAGATGCACTCAATGAGTATTCCTGCTGTAGCAACTGACTTTGCTTATGTTGTAATTACAGGTTCAGTTGTTTACAACGCAAAGGTTGATCCTAAGACTAAGTTAGCTGAAGAGACTATCGCTCCACACTTACTGTTACAGGTAGTTGTTCAGGATAAGTACAAAGACAGCATCTGGGCAAACGATATCAAAGATGCTTATCAGTCAAAGGAATTTAAAGAGTACTTAGATAAGAATAACGACGGTTTATGGTTCGTACCTGATTATTCTAAAGAAGCTAAGTAATTAAACTTACTTTAAGATAGACCATTTTAAAAAGCTGTACTTTTAGTACAGCTTTTTGTTTTTCAGACGATTGTTGTCTAAAGATTACCTTTGGAAAGCAGAATAGCTTTAAAGGCTATTTTGAGGTATCTAGTGGCTCAAAGGATTTTACTAAATCGTCGATAGCCTTACACTGAGCTAAGAATGGTTCTAGCTTATCTAAAGGTAATGCAGATGGACCATCACATTTTGCTTTGTCAGGATTTGGATGAGCCTCTAAGAATAGACCACCAATGCCTACAGCCATACCTGCACGAGCTAAATCAGTAACCTGAGCTCGACGTCCACCTGAAGCTGCGCCTGTGCTGTCTCTGCACTGTAAAGAATGAGTTACGTCAAAGATAACAGGATAATTACCGCATACCTGCTTCATAACCCCAAAGCCTAGCATATCAACCACAAGATTGTCATAGCCAAAGCAAGTGCCTCGGTCACACAGTAATAAATTGCTGTTACCGCACTCTTCAAACTTTTTAGTGATGTTTACCATCTGACCTGGTGATAAGAACTGAGGCTTTTTAATATTGATAACTTTACCTGTCTTTGCCATTGCATTTACAAGATCAGTCTGTCTTGCTAAAAAGGCAGGGATCTGCAAAACATCGGCCACTTCTGCTACAACAGGAGCCTGCTCTTTTTCATGAACATCAGTGATTACTGGAACATTAAAGGTCTTTTTGATCTCTTCAAAAATCTTCATACCCTCGTCTAAGCCAGGACCACGATATGAGTAGATAGAAGAGCGGTTAGCTTTATCAAAGCTTGCTTTAAATACATAAGGAATGTGTAGTTTTTGTGTTACTTTTACATAATGCTCGCAGATCTGCATTGCAAGATCACGACTTTCAAGCACATTCATACCACCAAAGAGCACGAATTTACCTGAATTTGAAACTTCAATATCACCAATTTTGACAACTTTATCTACCATACAACACTCACTTAATTTTGCGTTTTTAAAGACATATAAACATGTCTACAGCTTCAATAAATTTGATAACTGATTTTATCAAGACCAAAACTGTTTTAAAACAATTTGTTTTTGTGGATGTGACTTATAGGATGCTACTTGTTGATAAGCCCGCAAAGATTGACCTTACAGGCTTAATAGAATGGATTGTGAACTTTTATGCTCTGTGTGATTTTCAGATCTGAGCTTCTTACCTAGTTCTGATCTTTATAAGCTAAATATGCTAATAAATTCAGACTTGCGTTGTAGTAGTCCTCAGCGTTAGCAATATTAGGCTCCATGATAGGATTACCCATCACTAGATCGCGAACAGCCTTAAGACCTGAACTCATATTGTATGAGGCAGTCTCCCCTGTTGATACATTCACCCAAGCAGGAGTACTGTACTCAGGGAATTTAGAGAACCACTCACGCCATACATTAAGCTCTTGAGCGTTTTTGTTTTCCCAGTACAGGTATAAAGGAACTCTGATGGCATCATAGCTAGAACGAGCTGGCCATTGCTCTGCAGGGATCATCTCATCTGTAGGAGTTAACTTTAACCAGTCTGGAGCTAGTTTTACTCTCTGATTCTTTAAATCAAAGAGCATCTTTTTGCCGTCATTTAATAAATCATAAAACTGCTTTAAATGAGTTTTAGTGTAAATATTAGAGAGCGCAGGATAGATGAAATAACTTGGATTGATGATCACATAGTTATCATAATAAAAACCGTTTACAGCAGGAATAATTACATTATATGAGCCGTATTTGGTTAAAGTTAAAGCCATGATATGCATACACAGGCTTTCAGCTTTTTTGGCGTAGTCTTTATTCTTCCACTTGTCAGCTGCTTTAAATAAGGCATTAGCGATCATTAGATCACCATCTGTAGCATTATTCTTATCAGCTACTGGATCACCGCCATCACGCTTGTAAGCCCAGAAGAATAAACCTGTCTTTTTGTCATAGAGATTGGCATAAGACCAGTTTAAGATCTTATCAAAGCTATCTTTATCATTGTAAGCTACAGCAAACATCAAACCATAACTCTGACCTTCTGAATGGGTCATGTTATTGTTGCCTGTATCAATTACTGCGCCTTCATCGCTTAAATACTTTGCTTTGTAATCATCCCATGCATTAGCTTGTACAGCTTGTGCTGACAAAGCTAAAATTACACAAGCCCCCTTTAAACAGAACTGCTTAAACCAGTCCTTTTTAAATAGTGATCTTGTAAAGTAACTTATTTTCATTGTTCGCCCTAGTTTGACTTGTCTTAAAAATTTTAAGAACATTTTTATTATAATTGTCGTAAAGAATTAATATACGAAAGTTTAAGTCAAATTTATTCAAACTACATCACATTTTAAAGTTGTCTTATGACAATTCAAAAGACTAAGCTTTCAAAGACAGAACCACTTCCTGTGCCTTTAAAGAGCTTACGGTACAATTTAACGCTGAAGGTGCACCTGTTTGCTTAAACCAGCCGTTATACAAGCCACATAAAAACACGGAGAAGAGCTCTAAAAAGTTATCTGCATAACTTTTGTCAGAGCATTCTGGTAACTGTCTGTGAGCAATTTCTAAGTGATCACCACCATCAGATAAAGTGACAACGCCAAAACCTAAAAGTTCTAGGATATCGTTCATCTCAAGATTTAAACGAGACAATGAATCTGTAACATGAACAGGATAGGCATCAGACATTTTTAATCCTGCTTCATAGATAAAATCACAGACATCACTCTTACTTGCATTAGCTTCCATCATTTTCATAATAATGGAAACTAGATCTAAAAAGCCTTTAGATGATGCTCTATTATCTTGGAAAAACCTGCTCATTTAATGGCCTCCTAGGACTGATTTAATATAGAGCATTTCATACATTTCGTTGTAGTCGCCAAAGGTATTGTAATTTACAGAACCTCCAACTACTAAATCGTCTAACAAGTAGTAATCAAGATTTAACCTAGCAGAACCACCAATACCACTTTCGCTCTTTGAAGGGAATCTTGAGTATGGAGCAAGACCTAAATCATTGAGCATATTCAGATCTTGCTGATACTGTTTGTTAGTTGGGAAGTAATCCTCTTCATTTTCCTTATATGACTGATAACCTAAAGCAATATTAGCTGTGAACTTAAGATCATCAGTTCTCTTCATATAAGTGAAAGGAATTGAAGCAATATAGTAGTTCTGAGGGCTGAAATAACCGCCATGACCTAAGGTAAAGTGGTTCTCATTATGAGAGTAGTTGTCATATGATAAAGATAAACCTACTGTCATATCCTCATACATGGTTGGCTTGAATGGATGTACATATAAAGTACTCTTTAAACCATAGCTTGAGTTTGATAAAACATTCTTACCTAAGTATCTGTAGGCATTAGCTTCGATAGAGGATCCTACAAAACCGTCATCATAGGCGTATTCGATAGAACCACCATTTTTGGTAACACCGCCCCAGTAAGTGCCTGACATTCTATCCTCATATCCAAAATAGGATAATAAAGAATCAGTCATAGCTCTTCTCTCGCCCTTAAAGCGTAACTCGCTATAAGCACTCAATGGGATCTTAAAGTAAGCTCCACCGACAACTGTTGTTCCATCCTTGCCTACAGGAGTAACACCAAAGTCTAACTTGTAATTGTCATCTGATAAGGCAGCAGCAAAGCCCACACCAGTACTTCTCTTTGCCTTAGCATCTGCCATAACAGCATTGGCAGATTGCAGACTGTTAACAGCTTTCATGATGGATCTTACATCTTTGAACTGAGCAAAGTACTGCATCAGTCTCTGACGACCTTCTGCTGACTGCAATGAATAATCTGCTGCATCTAACAAGTCACCTGTCAGAAGTTTGGTTACATCATCTTGATTTTTGATTTTATCAAGACCATTTTGAACCTTAAAGGCATTGATGTTGCCAGCATCGGTTAGAGTTGAATAAGTCTCTTTTAAGGCGTTAATTCTGGTTACCAAGTTTTGAACACCAACATTTAGAGCATTAGTTCCAAACTCATTAGATGAAGATGGCAGCACGCTACCAGCACTAAAGCTATCCATTCTGGCAGTAAGATCTAACTTGGCTCCACCTAATACTGGAGTTGAAACAGTTACAGGAACAGAAATTCCCTGTAACTTGCTCATACCGTCTTCTCCATCTTTCTGACGACCTTCAACAGAGACATTTACTGTGGTTGCTACCTTATCCTTTAAGTCTCTAATCATGAAGTTAATTTCATTTAAAGCATCTCTCTTCTGTGCAGGAGTCATGTTAAATGAATAAGACTCATTAGCCTTTTTATTCTCCCAAGGTAATGTAACCTTAGTCTTCATGATAGCTGATGAATTGGACTTGTTAGCAAATGGGTTATTAGGAGCTCTTGAGCTTGATGCTACTGATAAATCAGGATCTGTAGCATTATTAGCTGAGGCGTAGTCATAACGACTGTCAATCATGCTACGAGCTTTAGTTAATTTTTCAAGCGCATCTCTATAGTCTTTGTTCTTATTATCAATTCTTGCAAGTAAGGTTAGAACTTTAGGATCATCTGTGTTCTGTAACTTCATAGCAAGAACAGTAGCTGTGTCATAGTCCTCATTTGCTAATGAGGCATTGATAGCCCCCTGCAAAGCTTCCTGATTGTCAGGATTACTGTTTAAGACCTCGTCATAGAGTTTATATGACTCGTTGTACATGCCATTATCCTGATAGATTCTGGCCATTGTCATTCTTAAAGATGGATTGTCAGGATCTTTTTCGATGAGAGGATAAATCACATCATAAGCATCAGCATAACGATTTAAATTACGCAGAGCATCAGCTTTTCTTATAGCATCGCCTGTAGTTAACTTTTCGATATCAGAGTAATTTGAGTTAGCAAGTAACTGTTTATTCTCAGAGAACATTCTTGCCTTATCTTCATTACCGGTCTGATTATAAACAGTAATTAAATCAGCATAATCTGAAATGGAAGCATTATCATCCATTGGTCTTGAGGCTACATCATCGGCTAAACTTAGTGCCTTGGTACTGTCGCCTGCTTTTAGGTATAAAAAAGCTAAATGAGAGAGCTGTACATTAGACAACTTAGCCTCATTAAGCTTCATCATACGCAAGGTGTTTAAAGCTGCCTGTGAATTACCAGTCTTTTCATACATCTCAACCTGACTGAAGGTTCTATTAATAGCAAGCTCTTCTTTTAAAGCTCTAACTTGCGGTGCATCTTTTCTAATTCTTGAGGCAACATTGTCTGCCTGAGAGTACAGTTTGAACTCACTTAATAAAGATGCAGCTGCTATTAGATCTTCATCGGTAGCATTATCTCTTGTCAAATAGCTTATCTGAGATGAAGCGCCAACCTCATACCCCTGAAGTTTTAAGAGTCTGCCTAAATCATAGTGAAGCCATGAAGCTTTTGGATATTTATTAAGTCCCTGCTGTAAGACTTCAATTGCACCAGAAACATCACCAGATGCTACTTTCCTTTGAGCACTTTCTCTTATAGGAAGAATAGGATCAACATAAGCTTTTGATGCTGTGGCATTGCGAATTTTATCTGCTAAAGATACCGGCATGGTTGCAAGTAATGCTTTGGCTTTATCTGCCTTACCACTATCTCTGTACAAGTAGTACAGCATTTCATTAGCACCAGCATTGCTTGAATCTGCTGCTAATACTGTTGTAAGAGTAAGTTCTGCTTGAGCAGTTTTTCCCTGTTTCTTTAAGATGTCAGCTTTAGTAAGTAGAGCTCCTTCATCATAAGAATTATTCTGAAGAACTTTATCTAATTGAGCTAAAGCCTCAGTATAATTTCCTGTAGCTTCATATGAGGATGCTAATGCTAAAGCAGCATCATGCTCTAATTTATCTTTTTTGCTTCCGCCTAAAGACGCTGCTTTTGCTAAATAATCATGAGCTTTTACATAATTCTTAAGTTCTAAGTGTAAATAACCAATTGCTTCTAGTGCATCCTGGTTATTTGGATTTTTAGCTAAGATCTTTTCAAAATCATGGATAGCATCGAGCTTATCTGATGATGATTTATCGTAAGCCTTCTTAGTTAGACCTCCAATGATAGTGCTGTCATAATGAGATTTAACCTCACTGTCATTTGGATGGCGAGAAGCATAGTCAGAGTAGAACTTTTCATCACTCTGTTCAGGATCAAGCCACAACAAAGCCTGTCTTAAAGCCTTATCTGCGTCCTGAGATTTAGGTGCATAGTAGGCTAGAACAGAAATACCTTTTCTGATGGTGCTCTGACGATAACTTAAAATCTTACCGTAAGTTATCTGTGCATTTATGTCATTTGCATTAGATTTAATGTAGTTGACTAAACCTGTAACCGCTCTCTGATAATAGTTAGGATCACCTGACATGGTTAGGTAATACTCAGACACTAACTCTTTAGGAGGCATTACACCTGTAAACAGCTTTTGATACTCAACTAATGCTGCAGTTACATTTCCTGATGAAGCTAATGCTCTAGCATGATTTAGCTGATCTGATGACAGAGACTGCATGTTTCTTTGATTATCAAGTTGCAGGATATAGGTACTACCTGGAGAGAGTTTGTATAGCTTATCTCTGTAGAGTTTTGCACTCTCATTGTCTTTTACTTCAAAAGACCACAAGGACATTAAATACAAGCACTCTTCATTATGGGGATCAGAAATTAAAACTCTCTTTAAAGACTGCATAGCTCTATCGTGCTGTTGCTTGTCATGCCAGAAAGTAGCTTGCTTTATTAAGCCTTGAATTAAATTTGAATTGTTATTTGATTGAGTAATTTCTGCATCATGGCTCTGTGCAAGCACATCATCAGACTTAGTTTGCACAGTAGAAAGTTTATCAGATGCTTGCAAAGAACCTGTATTATTTGCAGAAATTGAGCCACCGCTCATAGCAGCACGACCTGACATAGATGAAGCTTGATCGTCTGCATATGAAGATGCAGCTATAGATTCTTGAGTAAACAAGGCCATCAGGATCACAGAGATGGCATTTAATTTATTAATTTTCTTTGACATACCGTTCACCTAAAAACCTTATCAAATCATTTTGTTGTTATCTTTTACGTCATTTTCTAAAAGACGGGCACGAGATCTTCTCTGCAAGTATTTAGAAATGATGTAAGACAATAAAATCAAAACAATAAATGATGAGATACATAACCAAATTACATGTTCGCCTGCAAAGGTTAAGATCTTAAATGAGGTAGAAACATTTCCTGAAAAGATGTAATCACCTACGTTAAATGACATAACTTTGTTAAGTCCTGAAATTAAAGTAATGTCACCACGAACGGAACGATTAACATTTGAATTTGCCAAATCGTCAGTTAACTTTTCAAGCTCCTCATCGTCAGTTGCTGTAACTACTACAGCAATTTTGTCTGAATCAAATGGAGAGAGGAAACTTAAAAAACCGCGCCAGGCTAGAGAGGTTCTTACATAGCGATTTGCATCGACGTTTTCAGCTCTAAAATCACCACTTAAGAAACGTCTTAAACCTCTAAAGAAACCTCCTCTAAAAGAGATAAGACCATAGTCATAAATGTTAAGTTCATTACCGTTGAAGGTAAAAGCAGAACCATCAAATAGCTTAGATAAGTAGTCTTTATGAGACAGATTTGACACTATTAGCAAATCTTTATCTTCAAAGAACTCAGGATCTTTTAAAAAGAGATCAGAGCCTATTACTACCTGTTCAGCGCTTACTAGAGAACCTGTTGAGGTACCTGCTCTAGCTACCATATTCATTAAGGTATTAAGTTCTACTATGGATGGATCATCAGGCAACAATACTGCTGTATGAGAGAAATCTGAATACCTTGTAAATGGGAAACTAGCTCCTACGTAATAAGATAGATTTGGCAATCTAGCAAAGTGCTTAGTTTTTGATAAATCAATATAACTTGACTCATCAATCACGCTCTTTACATTAGGATCTGAAATTACTGAGCAAGGTGTATTGGGCTTTAATCTCAGGTCAAAATAAAGCTCTAAATTATTGTCACCATAAATCATATTAGGAGAAATCTGTACATGACGCTTATCCTCACGAGCATCACCACCTGACAATCTCCAAATATTCTCTAATAGGCCTTTCTTATTAACAGGTAATTTATCTAAGAAGGCTCCTGATAGTAACAGATTTAAACCAGACTCATTCTCATCGATATTCTTATCTAATGGGAATTCGTAAGCTACATACAGATCACCTGAATCCTCATATAACTGATAAAGATCTGGCGCTGCCTTAAAGGTTATGTTCAAAGGGCCATGTGTATAGCCATGTGTTACCAATGACTGATTTTTCTTAAGTAAAGAGCTTAAATATACCTTTTTATTTGAAGGGATCCAGAAAGGTGCATCATAAGCTTCCCTTAATTCAGGCTTATCATTCTTGATCTTCAGATAGTCAGTTGCAGTTGATAATTTGGCATTTACTAATGAATATACAGCCTTTATAAATGATGATTTGTTTTTAGCCACAATAAAGATATTCTTATATGGCTTACTGTATGGATGATCTTTAATGTAAATACCTTCTTTTTGAGGCATATCAATGCCTGCTACAGTTTGACCTGGATGGGCAAACACAATTGCGTTGTCCAATGGTAAAGTGTCATGAGCTACATTAAACTTAACGGTTCTGTAATCAGCTATTGTTCCAAAATAAGAAGCCAACATTAACGAACCATAGATAGTGTCACTTGTTGAATTTTTTGGTAATACAAAATTGATAAGAGTAGTGCCTGAATTGTATTTATCAAAAAATGGTAATGGAAAAAGACTAAGATCAGAGCCTAACTCTAAGTTGTAACCTCCAACTGATAAGAAACTCTCAGGATCTATAACGATCTTTTGCTTTCCTGAATAGTCAATCTTGCAGACAAAATCGTCATCTGCCATATCAAGAGTGATGGAATTGTCCTGAGCTAAAAACTCAGCAGGAATATCCAACTCATAGTTAGTAATTTCAGTACTTGCTACAGGTAATGAACCTAAAGCCTGACCATTTACCTTAACATCAATATGGTTAGTGGTATCCTGCATAGCTTCAGTCATGCTTACGTAAAGCTCTAATTTTGCTGAAGTGATGACTTTGTCTATTGGTAAAGTAAAGGAAATACCCGCACTCTTTTGACCAGGATAGATCTCTATGCCTTTAGGACTGCCAATATTAGTAAAGGTAATCTTTGAGGCAAATGGCTTGATTTCATTATCAGAAGATGAGGTTGTTGAAGACTCCCCCTGCATCGATGAAAAATAGGTATTGTCATTTGATGATGTATCTGCTGATACCCCATCTAATGGCTTTGACTCAAGTAAAATTTCCTGTAAAGCCTCAGGTAACAGATTGTCATCTTGAGTTGCTACCTTTTGTTCACTTTTTTGCTGTCTGAAATCCCTATCTTTTGCTTTTGCAGATGTATTTTTTGCAGATGATGTCGCCGCAATTGATGTTGTTACAAAAGAAGTTTCTGTAAAAGAAGCAGACACCATGCTCAACAAAGATAAAACAGTCAGTGTCTTAAATAAATTCTTCATCTTATTTACCTACCACAGACACATGGATGTCTTCATTTTTTCTCTTGCTAAATAATGAATCTTTAATACATGCAAGAATGGTTATAAATGATCTAATAGGATTATCTTTCTTGTAATCAGGTCTTACCCATGTGTCAGCTCGAGAGAAGAGTAAACGCACAAACTCACGTCTTGTATCTAAATCGACATTTACGAAAGCAAAACGTAAGAACTCTTCGTTTTCATTTTCTCTGTGAATTCTTTTTACAGGAACACACATAGTGGTGTAGTCAGTTGCAATCTCAATATCGGTTATTGGATCTTCATCTAGGTTCAATTCGCCTGTAACAAAGTTATCTACACGACAGCCACCCATTGAAAGATCGCGCATAACTGTTCTGGAACAGATTCCACTTGCCTGATAAACATTAACTGGAGTCTCTAAATATAAACGTTGCATCTTACGTTTATTAGCAGTCTCTCTACCTACGCAGATAGCTGCTAACAATAAGATTGAGTTTACGCATGCCCAGAAGATATTTAATAGAGTAGGACCTAATTGCAAATCAAAGTAACTAGGTATTGATAACTTTACGATACTGAAAATCACCGCAAAGATAAGCAACCCTAAGGTAATTAAGTGAGGCCTTACAGAGGTTGCATCAAAGAATGCCTTTTCAACAGTTTGACCTTTATCGGTAACATTAAAGGAACCGTGATGTGGTAAGAATAAAGTTACAAGTGTTGGCAATACTAAATGGAAAGACAAAATAGTATCGTAGATCTGTCCCCAGAAACTGTATCTGTAATTTCCGTACAGTCTTGAGTTAGAAAAGATAGACAAGACTAAATGTGGCAGTGCATACGATAACAACAGTCCTACCGAGCCATGTACAATCGAAATACCAAAGATAAGGTACAGCATTGGGGTTACCATAAAGATAATGCATGGCACAGCAAAGAAGAAATAAGTTGTAGCAGACAAATAGCAAAGTCTTTGAGCAAAAGACAAACCTTTACCTAAAAGAGGATTATCCAATCTAAAGATTTGGATCATACCTCTTGCCCATCTGTTTCTTTGCTGTAAGTGCTGAACCAGTTTTTCTGTTGCAAGGCCTCCTGCCAGAATATGATCTAAGAAAGCAGTCTTCCAACCACGTCTTTGCAGACGTAAAGCTGTATGCGCATCCTCTGTTACGGTTTCAACCGCAAAGCCACCGATTTCGTCTAAAGCTTTTCTTCTGATCACAGCACAAGATCCACAGAAGAATGTAGCATTCCAGTTATCGTTACCACGCTGAATAGGACCATAGAAAAGATCATTCTCAGGTGGAATATCACGACCTAAATACAAATTTCTTTGTATAGGATCTGGTGAATAGAAGTGATGAGGAGTCTGCATCAGGGCTAACTTGTCGTCTTTTAAGAAGGCTCCTACTGTTGACTGTAAAAAGATCTTGGTGGTGATATGGTCACAGTCAAAAATCGCAATGAGCTCTCCATTAGTAAGTGTCATTGCATGATTTAAGTTACCTGCTTTGGCATGATCATTCTTTTGACGAGTGATATAGCCTACATTAGCCTCGGTTGCAAAAGCCGCAAACTCTTTTCTCTTACCATCATCTAAAAGATAAACCTTCATTTTATCTTTTGGATATTCTAGACATTGTGCTGCAAGCACTGTATCACGGACAACATCTAATGACTCATTGTAGGTAGGGATATATACATCTACAGTTGGCCATAATGAGGTATCTTTTGGCAAAGGTACAATCTTGCGTTTTAAAGACCATGAAAGCTGAAAGAAACTTAACAGCAACACCATGTAAACGTAAAGTTCAGCGATTAACAACAAGATACCAAAGATCATGTCAATCCATGATGGGAAGACTAAAGTCTGAGTTATACGGAAGAACATATAACGAGTTGAGCAGACCACTGCTACCATCATGATACAGAATGATACGAAATGTCTTTTTGAACAAAAATGAGCAATAAGGCAAGCACCAATCATGCTTAAACCAAAGATGAACTGGTTGTGAGCACTCATAGGAGCTACGATAACTAAAACTAAGACAGGCAGAGCTATCGCAATCAAAAAGAAAACTGTCAGATAAGGATGTTTCATTTCTATCCCCTCTTAGTTTTGCTTTCTCAATGGATTGATGATCATAGTGCCCTTCTTAACATCAAAGCCTAAGATTGAAGCTACTTTTCTGGCGATAACCTCAATATCAAAAGCTGCTGCTGAGTTTTTGTTGTAGTCATAGACAGAAATCTGCTGACCGGCTGCTTCCGTTACAGAAGTGTCACGATGGATCATGCCTAACAAATTGTCTTTAAAGTTCTTAATCGCAAAGCTTTGAACCTCGCGGTTTAATTTAATTCTGTTATCAATCTGATTTAAGATGATGTAATAACCAAGTCCACCGCCTACAAGACCATCCATAAGACCGCCACTTAGTAACTGAGAGAATAAAGATACGGAGGCTGCATCTGCTAGCAATGGCACAATCTGCATATTAGATACAGAAGCAATTGACTCTAAGGCCTGTGTATAACCTGGAGCAAAATCAGCTATCACTAAAAGATCTGGATTATTAAATAATGACTTTTGAACAGTTCTAAAATAATCTGGTGTTTTTAAAGCATCATCTAGAACCTGTCTTTGCTCTTTATCTGACTTGCCAAAAGGCAACATATAAAGGTTCTTATCTACATTGATACAAGCACTGATCCAGTCCTTATCAGGAATTGAAACAAAACCTCTTTCGTCGTTTAAAGACATTCCAAAATAGAGTCTTAAAGCATTTTGAGGATCAAAATCAATTACAACTACTTTAGTACCAGCTCTTGAAAAGGCATAAGCTAAATTTGCAACTACTGTGGTTTTACCTACACCACCTTTTGGGGAACATACACTTATTACTGGCATTTTAATAATCTCTTATAAATAGCTTGCAGAGAATCTTCACCATGAGATGAAGCTTCATGATTTGACTTAAATAAAGCATAAAAACGTCCATTTGCTTTGTTTTCGCTAGGATTATTTGAATTTACATATTTGTCTGAATAGTTTCTGCTTTGATTTAAGCTGTTATTTTGGGATGAATAGTTATTTTGGGATGAATAGTTATTTTTAGAATAATCAGAAAATTGCCTGTTTGGCTGATAATTTGGATCTTGAAGATAATCAATAGGAGCGCGAGCTGCAAAGCCTACTGCATCATTATCCTCTTTTAAAAACGAAATTAGAGAACTGCGATTTCTAAGAGGTTTGGCAACATGAGCGATGTTGATTGAATCATGTTTAAAATTAACCGGCGTTGACTTTTCACCTTTAATTAAAGACATGACTGAATCATGATCTTTTAAACCATCTCCACTGCCTAATAAAGACTCAGGATTATCTTTTTCATCTTTTGCTTTGGCAATCTGCCTTATTAAAGAAAAAGCTGAATTTTCTAAACCACCTTGTTCTTCAGAGTTTTCATCAAAGTTCTGAAAGCTTACGTCATTTTCTTCATAAGCTTTTACAAAGTTATGCTCATCATTTGCTTTTGTCATAGCTTATTCACCGTCCTAAAAGAACGCGTTTTTTATAAACACCCATAATAATAATTTTGATATGTAATGCAGATTTGACTAGACAGGATAAGACATGCATAGCTCTTTAGTTAAAGTCCAATTAAATCTGCAATACACACCAAATAGCCTGAATCTGAAAGACACAGGCTATTGTATGTTTACAGCATAAACTAAACTCTAATCTTAGATACTAGCTGTGTAAGTTCACTTACACTGTCACTTGCAGTGTTAACAATCTGCTGTGTGGTATCAACTTCTTGAGCGAAGACTTGAGCAGAATTGGTAATGCTCTGCATGTTAGAGGAGATTTCAGAGGTTGCAGTAGTCTGCTCTTCAGCAGCAGTTGCAATCTGACCGATTTGAGAATTTACAATTTCAACCTTTTCAATAATGCCATTTAATAATGACTCAATTGAAGAAGCATCAGCAGCTAAGGTATCCATTGATTCTACTGACTTGGTCATAGATTCATTAGCAAGATTTGCTTCAGTCTGAACCTGTGACACCATTGAGGTAATTTCTTGAGTTGATTTTGAGGTTCTTGATGCAAGAGCACGAACTTCATCAGCCACCACAGCAAAGCCCTTACCAGCTTCACCTGCACGAGCAGCTTCGATTGCCGCGTTTAGAGCTAACAGGTTGGTTTGAGAGGCAATTTCATCAATAGTCTGAACGATAGTGCCAATCTTTTGAGCTCTATCTACTAATGATCTGATCTGCTCAGCATCGTGCTTTGACTTAGTAACCTGTTCCTGAATTGCATCAATAGTCTGACGAACCTTATCTACGCCTTCACGGGTAGTCTTGTTTGAGTCATCAGCGTTAACAGCAGCTTCCTGACAGTTCTTGGCAATATCAGAGGTAGTTGATACCATCTCATCTGCTGCAGCTGCAACTGTAAGAGCTCTGTTCTCTGTTGATTTTGCTGATTCAGCAATACTATTAGTTGAGGTACGGATCTCATCAAAGTTTTGATTTAACTTTGACTCAGAGTTTTTAATCGCACCTACAATACCCTGCCACTCTCTACGCATATCTTCTAATGAATGTAAGAGAATTCCAAAGTCGTCCTTTAATCTGGTCTTAACCTCGTGGGTTAAATCACCCTTAGCAAAAGCAGAAGTAATACCAACAGCTTTCTTAATTGCTCCTACGAAGATAGATGATAAGAAGATACTTACGAATAAAGAAATGATAACCACAGCGATAGATACAAATGTAACTACAACAATAGGTACATTAGAATTCAATGCTTCGAGGTTTTGTAAAATTTCGCCTAAAATACCTACATTAACCTTTACTAAAGATTTCTGTGCATTAGACATCTTAGGATAAATTTCGACAGTGTAGATACCACGAGCCATAGGCTGGAAGTTACGCTCTAACACTGGAACCAAGCGGTTCTTGTAGTTATCAATTGCTGATAGAACATCATCCTTGATAGATGCAGTTAGATTTGAAGGATTGTTCTGAGCAAGTGCTGTAACCTGTTGAGAAATCTTGGCAAGCTTATCATCAACTACAGCTCTCTTATCCTGAGTAAACTCTCTGATGTTACTTACGAAAGTAAACATCTGATCATTAACTTCGTTAATTTCAGAATTCAACTCAGTATTAGGGTTGTATTTTGTAGAAAGGATAGAGTCTGTAAATGCTACAGTCCCCTTAATGCTTCCAAGGTTATATAAAGAAACTGCTGAAATAACTAATGTCAGCACAATTACGGTAGTAAAGGCAGTTAAAAGCTTAGCTTTTACGCCCAAATTTTGAAACCAACCAAACATAGTATGTTCCTTTGAGTTTTTATTATTTATCTTACTTATTATTAGTAACCGACAGAGAACGACATCTGTAGGTTAACTTAGTGATTATTATCGTCAATCTTGCTAAATTTTTTGACTTACTTTGTAAAGTAATATGAGTTAGTTCAAAAAATATTGATTGATTTTATGAGGAAAGGCGCATTTTAAAGCTCTTTAAGGTTAATAACAACACTTAAAGAGCTTTTAAATTATTGAGTTTGACTCAAGTCACAATTATGAATTGCTTTTATGATCTTCTAGTTCTAATTGAGCTGGGGATTTTGGTAAATCAATTAAATCTGCACTAGATTCATCTGAAATTGCCAAATCATCTCGATTAGATCTAAAAGCTGTAGCCATAACAATACTCTGTGCCTGGCTGTCAGCTTGCTCGTCTTTGGTTTCTAGAACTTTCTGAACTTTCTCAGTGCTACCTAATACGATCTCGGTTAAAGCGTGCTCCTGCATGCTTACAGCTACATATCTGTTAGCCATATCACGGATACTCTGTAAGAAGGTCAAATACATCTCTGATGAGTGCATTGAAACATGCTCTCTGCCAATAATAGAAACTAACTCTAGCTGACACTTATCAATATCACGATTTAACTTCTTGCAATGCTTTACCATTGCCTCAAAGTTCTCAGCATTAGGTTCTGTTTCAATGAGTTTTAGATCTTCAGTTAACTTCTCTAAGCGTCTAATTAACTCATATAAGCTCTCTTTCATCACACCATCAAAGATAGTATGACGATTAGCTACATGGTTTACTGCCTGATCTAAACAGTATCTTACAGACTTGGCAGCTTCTCTCATATTAGAGAATACTAAGTAGAAGAAGAATTTAGCATCATTGGTGCACTTGGTGTTTTTGCCAAGCAAGGTGTCATTGCCAACAGCTAATGAATAGTAAGCTGATCTCTTTAAAGAAAGCGCATCAGTTACATTTGAAGACTTGTTACGAGCTTTTCTTAGTGCAAACTCGTTATCATCAAAGAAAGCATCTACGGCATTCTTCAAGCAATCAAGATCTTTTGTAAAGTAAACAGGAACTGAAGAAGCTACAGAATGTAAAATTTCCTCATCGTTCTGTGCACTCAACTGAGAAATAGCAACCTCAGCTTTAGTCTTTCTAAAGAAGTTGGTGTAGATAATTAAGCAGAATACAGCTGGAGTTAAGATTAAAGCAGCAATAAAGCCTAAATTGAATAGGATAAAGTTAACAGTAAAGGCAATGGTAAAGGCACAAATACCAGTTAAGAACCATCCTGCGATAACTGTAATCACACCTGAAATTCTGTAAACAGCACTTTCTCTATCCCAAGCACCATCAGCAAATGATGATCCCATTGCCACCATGAAGGTTACATAGGTTGTAGATAAAGGTAACTTTAATGAAGTTGCAACAGAAATTAAGGCAGCTGACACCACTAAGTTAATAGATGCTCGAACATAGTCAAAAGGTAATCTTTCCTGACCTTTCTTAATTAGAGGTTGCTTATAACGATGACGAATAAACTCTAATGATTTCTCTGGCATTGAATGGTATACAGTGCGTGATACACCTAAGCCCATACGGGTGATAATTCTACCTAATGTGGAGGCACCAAACTGCTCACGAGAACCAGAGGTACTTGAAGACAGGTTAATTGAAGTCTGTACTACCTGACGAGCTTTTTTACTTACCCATAAAGTAATACACATGGTAAGACCTGCTAAGAATAACCAGAAGGTCTCGGTGACATTAGTAGTATTTAGGCAGTCCATTAAGTAGTTTGGATCACCTGCTCCATTTGCGCTCCAATCTTTATAAGAATCAAGTGCTGCTAAAGGAACACCTACGAAGTTTACAAGATCGTTTCCTGCAAAAGAGAAAGCTAAAGCAAAAGTGCCTGCTAAGATAATTAGTCTGAACACATTCAGATTAAACAGCACCATGATCTGACCTAGTACGGTAAAGCCTATAAAGATACACCACATGATAGTGGAGAAGTGCTGATCCATATACTCTAGGTATTCAGGCTTCATGAATGATGCGCCTTTAGCACCTTTCATAACCAAGAAGTAAGCAATAGCTGATAGTGAAATACCGCAGAAAACACCGCCTAAATATTTAACAGAATATTTAAAACGGAAAGTAAAGAGCAGTCTTGCCACAAACTGGACAATCATACCTGAGATAAAGGCAATGACTACAGACAAAAGAATTGCAGAAACAATAGTTGCTGTTTTATCTAGTTTAATGTAGTTGAAAACATCTGTATATGACATTGAAGAGTCATATACCTTGTAAACGGAAGCAAAGGTAGCTGCACCTAAGATTTCAAAAATAATGGAAACTGTTGTAGAAGTTGGAAGACCTAAAGAATTGAAGGTATTTAATAGGAGCACATCGGAAATCATCACAGCCACGAAGATAAGAATGATTTCTTCGAAGGCGAACATGTCAGGATGCAACATGCCCTTTCTTGCAATTTCCATCATACCAGATGAGAAAGTCGCACCAGTCAAAACACCTACAGAGGCGACTATCAGAACCACGTAAAGAGGCGCAATTTTTGTTCCTACAGATGAATTTAAGAAGTTGGCGGCATCATTACTAACACCAACGAATAAGTCTAATGCTGCAAGCAATAGCAACATCACAACTAACACAAATACGATAGTTCCGAACATATCTTTCCTTTGCTGTGTCCTAATTTTTAGCTAATTTTATATTTTCAGCTTTAACTTTCAAAGCAATTTATTAATTTTTTAAGATCAAAGTTAAATGTTCAAATAGCAAATGTTAAATTTATGTTAAGTCAAAAAACTGTGATTTACATTCAAAAGATACACTTTAAATACACATTTTTAAGCTTATTATTCGTAATTTTATATGTCAGATAATATAATAGCCGGAATGTTTTTTACCTTTATTTAACACATGATGGAACAAGATTTACAAAAAGATATTACCTACGAGAGGATTAAAAAGCTAATTATAAATGGCACCTTCCCTATGGGTAAGAAGATCTCTGAACGCAAGCTTGAGCAGTCTTTAAAGGCTAATAAGGCTCCTATTCGTGATGCTTTAAAACGTCTTCAGGCTGAAGGCATGGTTGTTAGAAAGGCAAAAAGCGGTACCTATGTATTCTCTTTGACCAAAAAAGAACTTTTAGACTTATTAAAGTTCAGATTTGTAATCGAATCTCAAAGCGTACTTTTATCTTTTGAAGAAAATGCAGACAAACTCATCTCAGAGACCGAAAAGATCTTATTGAAGATGAGACTTGCCCTTACCTTGAATCAGGGTGAAGAGTATTTAGCTCAGGATGCTATTTTTCATGAGACTTTAGTTAATCTGTGTAACAACAGCTATTTCATGAGTTCTTTTGACAGGATCTCTGCAATTATGAATACAGCAAGAAACTTTTTAGGTAATAACCTAGAGCATATGCAAAAATCCATTATTGAACATCAGAATATTGCTGCTGCCATAAGTGAAAGAAATATAGGTAGAGTAGTTGAACTTTTAAGAGAACATATTCTGCCTGAATTTGGTGCTTACTGGAAAAACTTCAACCTAGAAGACGATCAGTAATTTTTACGTATTTGTAACCTGTTATTCGTCTTTTGTCTTTATAATCAACGCCTGAATTAGGACTTTGTTCCTAATTCATCACTTTTACTGTCATTCTTTACACTTTTTTAACATTTCGTTGTGGTATTTTTTACTCTTTTGTGAAAAAATACACACGCAATTTTGATTGGTAAATTTGGCTAAGATAGCCTCATGCCATGCTGCACTAATGCCCTCAAATGAAACAGCTTTAAAGCTGGCCAATTGGAGATTACCATGATTTCAGCATGCCTAATAAATGAAGATGACAGCCTGTCAATTATACAGGTAACACCTAAAGAGCCTCTTCCTTCAGATGTGATCTGGCTTGATGTTAATCAGCCTGACGATGAAGAACGCCAGTGGCTTGAAACTTTATTTGTTGAAGACGTTCCTGAAGAAGACGAAATGGATGACATTGAGTCATCATCTCGTTTCCGTGTAGGTCCTGATGGTGTACATATCTTGTCATTATTCCCACAGCGTCTTTCAAATGAGACTCGTGGTGTAAACATGTCCTTTACAATGAGAAAAAATCTTCTGATATCTTTCAGGGAAGATGACATCTCTATTGTTAGATTATTACGCTACTACATTCGTCACAACAAAGTTGAGATCCGTTCAGCTTTAGATATTCTATTAAAGCTTCAGGATTTAAAAGTAGATCAGTTATCAGATCTTATCGAGGATGCATACAGCACCTTGGAAGAAACCTCTGATCAGATCACAGACGATACTCATGTTGACGAGACTCTTGAAGAACTTGTAAACCAAGAGGAATTAAATTCTCAAATTCTGCAGGCTCTTCACGATACCCGTCGTGCATTAAGATTCATCAGAAAAACTTTTGAAAGTTCAATTGATGATAGACAAGGAAGAACCTTAGATGAGGTTTTAAACGATATTGAGTCTATTTTGCCTCATACCTCATTTATTTCTAATAAGATCAACTTCCAGCTAGAAGCATCGATGGGTTACACCAACCAAAAACAGAACAGTATCATCAAGATCTTCTCGGTGGCTGCGGTTGTGTTCATGCCTCCTACTTGGATCGCTTCTGTTTATGGTATGAACTTTAAGTTTATGCCAGAGTTGTCTTGGTATTGGGGTTACCCTCTCTCAATCGGTATGATGATTTTATCTGCTGCTGTTACCTATTTCTTCTTCAGAAAGAAAGGCTGGTTATAGTAAAGGAAGGTATCTTTATCGTCGAGTAGATGACAATACTGAATTCAATTACAGTTGTGTAAGATACTTATCTTTACACAACTGTCAAAAGAAGCCATTCACAAAAGAAACATTCTCAAAAAAATCTTACTTTAAAAAGCTATTTGATAATGCCTTTTTCTTGAGCTCTCTTTAAGATCTCTTTAAATGCTACAACAGAGTCATAATTGCAGTTAGGAGCCTGCTTTAATACGTCGTCTTTGCTTATAAACATCACTCCAGAGACTTCACTTGCCTGTCTTACAGTAATCACATCTGCAATAGCCAAATATAAATATCCATAAAAGAAGTGATCTGTTTTTTTATCTTCTATTCTTAGTGTATCTAGTGGATAGAACTCTACTTTTTTATCATCAGCGTTAATGCCAACTTCTTCTAGCAATTCTCGTTTTGCCGCAGCTACATATTCTTCACCATGTTGCATAACGCCACCTACTACAGCATCAAATGTGCCTGGAGAATAATCTTTACATAAAGTTCTAATCTCTACTAAAAACTTACCATCTCTGTTGCATACAGCTATGTATGAAGCTCGATGAGGAAGTTGTTTTTGGCGCATTTCTTTTCTGGTAACTGTATTTATGACGTTATTATCTCTATCAACAATGTCGACTAACTCTTGTGCTGACATACTCTTTCCTATGAAGTGAATAAAATCACCTTTTACTTTGTTCAAAATAGTCTTGCATATATAATGTGCAACAACAGTTCAATAAATTAAATATTATTCAACATCCACAAATATAGCAAACAGTTGCACTAATTACAGGATCTTATGGAAAAAGAAGAAAAAATAATTGCCCTTGAAGAAAAAATTGCATGGCTTGAAGAACAATTAGATGCTCAAGCAAATGAACTTAATAATATCTGTGACAAAATGGATAAGCTTGAAAGACAGTTTAAGATTTTATACTCAAAAGTAGGTGATCCATACGCTACAAGAGCAATGAAAGATGAGGTTCCACCACCCCACTACTAACCACAGCAAACTTGGATTTAAAGCTAACAAGGTATAGAAAGATGAAACTGTACTATAAATAAAATTTTATCAAAGTAAAATTTGAATAAGATTAGAAATGCTCTATAATTAGACAAGAGGCAGGAGATGGAACTCCTGCCAAGATGAGCCTAGATTACCATACAGGATGAGACCATAATAGTAAAACTAGGAACATCACAATAAATAAAAGTTTCATATTGAAACTCCTTTTTATAGTGATAACAAAGATCCTAGATACTAGATCATATCCCGATGATCCAGTACTAGGATCACCTTTGTTCCGAACGGAACTCTCGTATTATAGCACATATTTATTATTTATATTTGATATTATAAATATATTTAGTAGTTACGCATCAAACTGACCATATTTCGACCAATTCTAAGAATTTCACCTTTAGTGCGTATTATAGTCAAATATAATACATAAATT
>OMZC01000078.1 GCA_900315395.1 uncultured Gammaproteobacteria bacterium | reverse complement strand
ATTTACGAGATACATTATTGCCGCAGCTGATGTCTGGTGAGATAGACGTTTCCGACCTTGACCTTTAAGCTGCTAAATTCTTGTTTACCTCCGTATTTGCTGCAATCTTATCATCCAGTGATTTCAAAATACCGGATATCCGTTTCTGCTCCTCATAATCCGGAACCATTATCTCCAGATTCTGAACCACATCCGTCTGAACTCTCTGTCTTCCGGATGATCCTACCATCGACTTTATCGCGGGCTCGCGAACAAGTGGACTGCAAACCAAATAATAGATAAAGTCCTCATCTATACCATCTTTGGCGCGAAACACAATATACTCCGTAGAGCCAAAGCCAACCTCTCCGTCATCAAGAACTGCGACCTTTGCAGTTTTTCCGTTTTCCAAACACGGAGTGATTCTGGCCATGATCGTATCTCCATTACGAAATTTTGTGCCGCCAGAGAATGGCTCCAGCTCATATCCCGGTATATCCCGGCAAAAAGGCTGTAACTTGTCCATAGCGACCTTCTTGGCAACTACGCCTTTTGCAAGGGATTCCCTTGGATTAAAATTCGCTATGTCTTTCAGCTTTTTCATTACCCATTCAGCCATATTTTCACCATCCTAACCTATATATTTTCTGTGTGCCAATTTTACATTGCTTTGCTTTACCATCGCATATTGCAGTGTCGTATCAATCCGCTTATGGCCAAGCAGCTGCTGCAGTTGCTCAATCGGCATCCCTTTGTCAATTGCCATCGTAGCAAGTGTGCGACGAAACTTATGCGGATGCACTTTCTCTATATCCAGCCTTTTTCCAAGTTCCCGAAGCCTACGCTCAATGCCACCAATCTTCAGTCTCTCATGCGGAGCCCGGAGCGATACGAACAGTGCCGGATTATCATCAGTACGTTCGTGCAGGTAGTTCTGCAAATGAATCTTAGCCCGTGCGTCAAAGTACACCATCCGTTCTTTGCTGCCTTTACCGAACACGACACATTCCCGCTCCTCGAAGTTGATGTCATCCCTGTTAAGCAGAACCAGCTCTCCGACACGCATTCCTGTTGAAGCAAGCATATCTATCAGTGCCAGATCTCTTGGCTCCTCGCAATTGTCGCGCATTTTTTCCAAGGCCTCATCGGTATATGTCTCCTTGATGGTCAAAGCTGCCTTCACCTTATGGATACGGCGTGCCGGGCTCTTTAGGATATAATCCTCATCCTCCAGCCAAGAGAAGAAGCTCGACAGAATTCTTCTGATATTGTCCACCGTGACCTTGCTGGAGTTTTTCTCCCGCTGATATTCTGTCAGGTATGTACGCAGGTCATCCGTTTCCATCTCTCGGACATTCTTTTTAACCTTTACTGTCATCGTTTCTATCGTAGTCCGATAATAAGTCAACGACTTTTCAGAACATCCCTCGATTCGCTTTGCCGCGAGAAAATTATCCAAAAGCTGTTCATTTGTTAGTGCCGCATTTACTTCTTCCTCCGTCTCGCTTACTTGCTTATGGAACAATGCGTGTTCCAGCACTTCCTGCAGTCTTTCCAACTGCACATTGTTGAGGCAGCCGAGCATGCCCTGCATAACCTCGTTGATTACTTTCTGTTTCATAGTCTGTTCTCCTTTTCTATCGTAGAGAAAGACTACGGAGTGGCAATCCCTCTTTTTAACTCTTGCCACTCGCAAGAGTTATGGTTGTATGTTAAACAAGAATTTAGCAGCTTAACCCTTGAGCTTTTGGTACTGCTTCTTCCATGCACGAGATGGCTTACGACAGATTCCATCCTTGCTCACAAAAGCGCAAACACCAGCAAGGCCATTGTTACCACAGATGTCGGGATTGTTTTGACGGCAGCCATAGGTCTGCAATTCAGTGTCCACCTCGTTGAGAGGTGCATTAAAGGGAACCCTCAGTTCCTTTTCATTCATAATGACACCTCCGAAACATCAAGCTGTCCTGACATAAGTTGAGGAAGTAGCTCATCACGCAGGGATGCAAGTTTACGGTTCTCTATACGATTAGCGATAACAAGATCGTATAGAGGAGCAAGAAGACCACCTATGCGGTCATAGTCAGATTGCGAAGGAATCAGCACTTCTGCTTTTGACAGTTCTTCGCGCTTGATGTGTCCCATCGTTGTGGCCATGTCCGCAGCGATAGCAGCGAACTTTTGCAGATGGTGGTTTGTCCATGCGTAATAGAACCATTTATCGTAGGTGGAGGATGTGACTTTGAATAAATGCTGATTCAAACCACAAGTCCCTCCGCACCAAAGATCAACAAGGAGACTGCCCGACCATGAGAATATTACATCGCCGTCATGAACAATATATTCCGGTTTGATGGAAGATGAGCATAATTCACTGTTAAAATCGCAGGAACCTTGACGCAATTCTTTGATTTTAAGAACAGGCAGACCCTGCTCATCATCCTTTGGACGGTACTTCTGCATGGCGAGGCCATTGAGGTAATCGGCAATACCAAGCAGAGAACTTTCTTGCCAGCCATCCGGGATGCGGTCGAACATAAGGAACTCTTGGGTAAAAATGCTTTGCGCTTGCTCAAGTAAATTCTTGTTTATCTCATTGTTCACCTCAATTTTGTCATCTAAGTCTCGGAGTATTGAAGCCACTACCTTCTGTTCCACCAGTGATGGCAATTCCACTTCAATACCATCAAATGTGTCTCGCGTGATAGTATCAAACACCGATCCATGAGTATTCTTTTTCAAAACCACCACGTTGTGCTTAATCAAGTAATATAGATATTCCTCATCAACAAGACCTTCTTTTGCGCGAAGTCCATAACATGACTGATTAAAAGCCATGGGATATGGAATCATCGCCATTTCTCCGACAGTACCACGCGCTGAAATTATTGAATCATTTCGCTTTAGCAATTTCGTCGAACTATTGTCAAGTCCCAGTTGTGTAATGGTCTTCTCTGTTTCATAGACGTAGCGATAATCATTGTTAAAGTCTTTTACAGAAAGCCATGGAATGTCACCATTCCAATATTCCGGCTTACTTGTCTTCGGAGTTCCTCCACCAATGATATCCATTATTTCGGAGAGTTTATATTTCATATCCAATCGCCCCCAACTTCCTTCGAATTTCGTCCTCAAGTTCATGAGAGCGCTCAAACATATCGGAAAGCTCCGATGTCAGTCTTGTCATTTTCTCTTCGAACGGCTCGCCGTCATCTACCTGCTCTTCAATACCAACATAGCGACCCGGTGTAAGAACATAATCCTGCTTTGCGATATCCTGTATCGTTGCTACAGAGCAGAAGCCTTTTTCATCCTCAAGTGTGCCATTCTGGAAGGCTTCGAATGTATTCGCGAGTTTTTGGATATCTTCCTCCGTAAAATCACGATGCTTACGGTCTACCATATGTCCCATCTTGCGGGCATCAATAAAGACTGTCTTGCCTTTCTGTTTCTTGCCCTTTGAAATGAACCAGAGCGTCGCAGGGATTGTTACACTATAGAAGAGCTGCGGAGGCATAGCGATGATGCCTTCGATAAGGTCATCCTCGATGATCTTCTTTCTGATCTCACCCTCGCCGCCACTCTGGGAAGAGAGTGCTCCATTTGCAAGAACAAGTCCGATCTTGCCATTTGGCGCAAGATGATGGATCATATGTTGAATCCATGCAAAGTTGGCATTACTTGCAGGCGGGATTCCGTATTTCCAGCGAACATCGTCCATCAGCTTATCCTGTCCCCACGGATTATAGTTGAAGGGAGGATTGGCCAGAATGAAGTCTGCCTTCAATGTCGGATGAAGGTCATTCGTAAATGTATCGGCATGGTAAGCACCAAGGTCTGCATCAAGGCCACGAATCGTAAGATTCATGATGGCCATCTTCCAAGTGTCCGGATTGGCCTCTTGACCATAAATTGAAATCGAGCCACGATTGCCAGAATGCGCCTGAATAAACTTCGCACTCTGTACAAACATACCGCCACTGCCGCAGCAGCAATCATATACACGGCAGTTTGAATATGGCTTCAGGATTGAAACCAGTGTGTTTACGATGCTTGACGGCGTATAGAATTCACCACCGCCTTTGCCTTCCTTTTCGGCAAACTGAGCGATACAGTATTCGTAAGTTCTACCGAGGACATCTCGGTTACCTTCTGTCTCTCCCATATCCATGTTGGTAAAGAGGTCAACGACATCTCCGAGGACTCTCTTGTCCAGATCTGGACTGGCATAATTCTTTGGAAGCACGTTCTTGAGTTTCTTGTTATCGGCTTCGATTGCACGCATAGCATCATCAATAACCGTTCCGATTTCCGGCTTATGCGCTGCTGCCGCGATCTTATCCCAACGAGCATCCTCCGGCACGAAGAATACGTTATCCTCAAGATATGCATCCGGATCATCCTCGAATCCATCTCCTTCGGCCACAAGC
The DNA here is from genome assembly GCA_900315395.1 of uncultured Gammaproteobacteria bacterium. Classification (GTDB taxonomy): domain Bacteria; phylum Pseudomonadota; class Gammaproteobacteria; order Enterobacterales; family Succinivibrionaceae; genus Succinivibrio. The sequence goes on along the minus strand of OMZC01000078.1, from coordinate 3,868 downwards.
TGTTGATACTTCTTGTCAAATGCCGTAGAGATGTACTTCAGGAAAATAAGCCCAATTATTACGTTTCTATATTCTGATGCCGGGATATGTCCCCACAACACGCAGGCCGCATCCCAGATTTGTTTTTCAAAGCCGATATTGGCAGTATTCTTTTCAGCCATTTACTTTGTCCTCACTTTCAGTAGTTTCATCAGGTATCATCTCCATAATATCGGAGACATCGCAGTTCAAGACGCCACAAATTTTAGCAAGTACACTTGTGGTGACATTCTCATCCTTTCCAAGTTTTGCAAGGGAAGAAGAGCTGATCTTTGCCGCTTCTCGCAGCTGAGTTTTTGTCATATCTCGATCAATTAGCAGTTTCCATAATTTCTTATAACTTGTTTTCACTTTGAGCCTCCTCTACATTCCACGATTCACCATAAAGCTCACAATGGTTATCAGAAAGTTTAAGCACCTTATTATCTGTAACGATCTTTCTCGTCTCTGTTGTATATGCATCCTGCTTATCAAATGCAATGAAAATCTGCTTTTTACTGTCAGCGTATATTTTCATAATACCGTCGATGGAACCGTCGCTTATATTTTTTAGGATCAGTGAATCGTGTGCTATAGCCGGGAGCGCTGTAAGATTCAATACTGCAAGATCAAATATCACCATTCCTTTGTAATTAGACCCGGTTCCGGTATCGTCCGGTGTTTCGAAGCGATAACTGTTATATTCGTTAAAATGCAAGTGTGGTGGCTTATGACGTTCAGCAAAGAGGGAATCGTTGTATTCCTTCATCTTATCGTTTATAGCCTGCTCAATATCCGAGAGTATTGTTTCTATGGCACTTTTCAGCATATCGTCGGCTTTTTTTCTTGCATCCTGCAGATCGGTCAGTGTCAGATACGCTTCATTCTGAGTTTTTAAGGCATCAATCCTTCCCTTTATCTCGGAGTGCCTATCGAGGAACTCTTTTGACAGGTTTCCAACCATGCCCAGTTCCCGGATCTGATCATTTACTGACGCCACCTGACTCTGAAGATCTTCAATTTCACGCTGCACACTGTCGCGTTCTGCTGCGAACTGACCGTCCAGTATTGAGGCCAGCTTTTTATGATAGCCCTCCACCTCATAGAGCTTACGGAGGTTGACTTCCGGAAAGAACTCCTGCAAGCCGGAAAGATCAGCTTCTGTGGGATAAAGTCCATAGCTCAGACTCATATCAAGCAGACTTAACCGACGCTTTTTTGTTTCAATGCTTTCTTCCAGCCTGAACTTTTTATCCTTCAGGTCAGATTTCAGCTTGTTTTTCTCTATATCTTCTTCCGAGTGTGTTTCCACCTGCTCGGAAGTTAAGGTATCCAATTCCACCTGCAAAGAATGAATCTCCGCAAGGTTCTCGTCATATTTTTCTTTGCCGCCGACAAGATCTGATACAAAACGATACTTACGAGCTTCTCTGTAAGCGGATAGCTTTTTCTTCTGCTCCTCCAGCCTGCTCGTGTAATCTTCTATGTCACGATAACGGTCAAATAACTTGACCAGCCTGTCTATGGACTTTTGCATCCCATCTCCCGGTATGCCATAGAGTGGTTTGCGTTCATTGGTATTATCCTTACCATACACTCTGAAGAAGCTGCTCATAGTGGATCTGAAGGATAGCCCCGGAAAATCCATGTTGTATTTTTCCTTAAGCCAGTCTACAAACTCCTGCCGGGTTTTAACACTTCCGGTAAGCTCATATCCTTTTGAGCAAACCTGAATTTCTTCCGGAGAAGCTGTATTTCGGGCAAAGTAATATTCCTTTCCATCAAATTTAAAGGTAAAGAAGATCGTGTGATCGCCTATATGCTTCACGCCGTCGCTGGCAATATAGGTATTACCTCCAAAAACAAAATCTATGGCCAGTAGCGCTGACGATTTTCCTATGGAATTAGTGCCGTCCTCTTTTCCAAGAACAACATTAAGACCATCCTTGAACCTTATCGGAGGTCTTACCTCATCCTTTTCTTTAAATGCGGGAGACATCATTTCTACAAGCATTTGTAAACTTCCCCCTTTTCATTAATATCAACAGCTCGAAGCGCATAAAGGCAATCCATAACCGATAGGAAATCGGTAGGATCGTCAAGTGACGGCTTCAAAGCGTTATATAAATCTTTTACCAGTTTCGATCCATATTGAAGTTCTTTCAGCACCTTTGGTATTAAAGCCAAGGTGCTATTTTCATATGAATATAATTTATTCGGTAATTGCATTAGAACACCTCACAGCTTTGTATAAAGTAAGAAACCACAATCTGGCAAAAAATATCATCCTGAAGAGTCACTCTATGTACCTTGTTGGAAATCTCCGTAAATATTTCCAGTTTACTTTTATTTGCTTTCTTTAGGCGGCGGTAAATTGCCTTCATCTGATCCTGAACTTCTTCATAATCAATGACTTTTCTCTTATCAAGACTGATCATGATTTCGTGTATTTTCAGAAAATATGTGGTCACATAATTATTCACTGACAAATACAGTGCCAAGTCCTGTGCTGGATCAATCTTCTTATTCAGCTCTTTCGGATCAAGTGCCGCCTGAATCAGGTCTTTTTCCTTGAGCTTTTTAATTCTGGTAATGACACCGGTGATTCCTTTTTCAAGAGGGAGATCATCCAGTAACCGGACGCTCTGCTTATGAGTTGTAAGAACCTTCTTTTTGTCTTGCAGCTCTTTGCAGAGCTTTTTGTTGTCATCAATCAGATATGTCGCATGACACATAGGGCACATGGCAAGAAGGTTCTCTGGCTTCGCTTCCGTGCTTTTGTCTATGAGGCTAACTTCATATACCTTCTCGGTCTGGCCATTATTTGAAACAGTGAGTTCTCTTCCGCAGTTAGGACAAAATCCTGCTGATTCTGTAAGCAGGTATTCTCCGAACTTATTTTTTAGTTCAGCCGCTCGCTTCTGTTGTTTTTGCTTTTCAAGTTCATCCTGTTGAACAAGACCTGCCGTCGTCTGAATTATTTCTACCATCCATGCGGCAACTTTTTCTCCAACATTATCAGCATCTATTGCAGCGTCATATCCTCGCAGATCGTCCGCCATCAAAGACCGCTGAGTCTCATTTCTTTCGTTGATTCTTTTTATAAGAATTTCCGGAGTAAGTCTGTAGACAATCGTCTGCGCGAGCTTCTTAGACAGACCTCGTTTTGCATAATTGCGCAAGGTCTCGTCCTTTGTCTTTACGGATGGATCTTTACTCGATCCCCATTCCTCTTCAGTAACAGTCGTGATCATAGCCATAATCTCACGGAAAAAATACGGCACATCATCGCCGTCGGCCATGTGCTTCTTCAATATTGAAAAAAGCGTCTTAAAATCCAAAACTCACCGTCTCCTTTCTCCGCAAGATTTGAACCACGCTGAACCACGTTGAACCAAACAAGACCCAAACTGAAGATACCCATTTTGTATATTGGTCTCAGCTTCAAACAAGCGTGCTCTGACATATCTTTGGGCGCAAAAAACGACCGTAAATATTATAGCACGAAGCAAGCCAAAAGTCAAATATTCTGTTCGAGATATGGATATTTGGTTTGCGTTTTGAATGAAGCATCTGCCGTGTAATGCATTGTCTGATCAACGATGGCTCACGTTATTCGGCAGCTAAGTAAATATGTAACACAGCTATCTGATGAGCAAGAAAGCTGCAATCCGAATCGGAGAAATCCGGAGGACTGCATTCTCTTTCTATAGGATAACTGCGCCCTTTTGAGATCTCCGGTTCGAGAAATCGAAAATCGGAGGTCTTAAAATGACAAACAATGACAACAAGCGTTACTTTCCACTTCGTGACCCGGAGAATCCCTTCAAGGTCACACTCACCCCTATCA
>OMZC01000093.1 GCA_900315395.1 uncultured Gammaproteobacteria bacterium | reverse complement strand
GATATTGGAAAACCGTTCAGAATTATTGGAAAAATATGCAAAGATATCGAAAGAGCGTTCCGTTTTAAAGGAATTAATGTGAATTTTATTGTAATGATGATCGATTATATTGGATTTGCGTTTATATTAAAGTGGAATTTGCAATCAAGTTTGCCTCCGAAATCGTGGACGGCTTTAAGAGCATTATTTCTACCGGACTTGAAGCCTCACGGGTTTACGAGGACATGTCGGCAAGGCTTACACCTCTTGTGGGTGATTTGGAAACCGCTCAGAAAACCTTCTGGAGCCTTAACGGTCTTGAGGATGAGACGGCTACCGCTACCGATAAATTGGCTAAAGCCTTTGTAGACTTAGGCAACAACGGACTTACCAACTCAAACGAGCAGCTTAAAACCTACGCCACCATTGCCCACGGTACCGGACGTGACATCAACACCCTGACTGATGCGGTTATTGCCTTCTCTCAGGGCTCCACCAAGGCACTCAGGCAGTTTGGCATTACTGCAAAGGACAACGGCGATACCATCTCTCTTACCTACAAAGGCTCAACCACTGAAATTGAAAAGAACAGCAAGGCTCTTGATGAATATCTGACTAAACTCGCTCAGAACAACTTTGACGGAGTGCTGGAAGCTAAACTCAACACTGTATCCGCTGCCACAGGAAGACTTGATAATGCTTGGGGTACTTTCTGCACCAGACTCATGCAGTCAAACGGCGGTTTCGGTGAACTCATCATCATGGGAAATGACTTTCTTGCCAATACCCTGAACGGTATTTCTGAATGGCTGGACGACCCTGCGGTTATCGAGTGGTTCCATAACCTTGCCAAAACAGTACGGGAGACCTTTGAAGGAATACGCAACGCATGGGAGAGTGTGAAGGACTTTTTCAGTGATACCCTTGAGCTTATCGGTGTTGAGATGAAGGACGGTACCGGGAGCTGGAAGCTCTTCTTTTCAAACTTTTTTCAGTTTGCCCAGATTGGTCTTCTTGAACTTAGTCAGAAAGTTTGAGAACTCTGGGATAACACCATAGGCTACCTCAATGCCATCGGTGAAGGTATCGGAACTTCTCTTTCCGGAGGAACCTTCTCGGAAGGCTTTGATTTTGCCAGAGAGCGAACCAAAAGAGAGGCAGAGGAAACTGCAAAAATCTACAAGGCCACCATTGCCGGAATCGAAAAGGACATCACCGAATCTCAGAACCGCATTGCCGCTGAACGTAAACGCATCGCTGAAAAGTACCAGAATAAACCTGTGGGTGAAGGTACTCAGTCTGATGAAGGTTTGAGAATTGGTGCCAATAAGGACTCCGGTAAAGGGAAAAGCTCCGGCGGTGCTCTCTCCAAATCTGCCGAGGCCCGTGATACCTGGACGCCTTATTATGAGCAAATTCTTGAACTCGACATGAAATCAAAGAGCGACCTTGAAAGGCTCGAGCGTGAATATGCGAAAAAGCTGCAGGAGCTTAATGCTGTTATTGCCGAGAATGCTCAAATCTCTGAAATCGAGAAAAACAATGCTCTCCTCATCATCGAGCAGGACTATCAGACCCAGAGGGCAGAAATCGAGAAAGAAGCACAGGACTTTCTGCGTTCACTTAATCCTGAAGATGAGGAAATCCTGCGTCTTCAGGAAGGTTACGGCAGAAAGCTGGAGCTCCTGGAGCAGTTCCACAACGACCAGCTTATTTCCGAGGAGACCTATCTGCAGAGCCGCACTCAGCTCATGGATAAATACACCTCCGACAGCACCACGGCAAAGCAGCGCAAACAGGCTGATGAACTCAGAAAAATGACTGAGCCCTACGAGAAAATGGCTGATGCCACTCTGGATATTTCCGATGCCTTTGCAAGTCTTACCGACAGCATGGATGAATCCTCCGGTGCCTATCGTGCTCTGTTTGCGGTTCAGAAAAGTTTCGCGGTAGCAAGTGCCACCATGGATGCGGTGAAGGCATGGATTGCAGCTTTAAATGATCCTACAGCGGTTACCTGGCCACAGAAGCTCGCCAACTATGCCTCCGCCATGGCAACCACCACATCAGCTATTTCCCAGCTTACCTCTGTATCTATGCACGATAAAGGCGGACAGCTCAAAGCCGGCGAATGGGGTATTGTGGGTGAATACGGACCGGAGCTGGTTCAGGGACCGATGTCCATCACCTCACGAAAGGAAACTGCGGAGCTTGCCCGCTCTGCTGTTAATGGCACCTCCGGTTATGGCGGCGGTGTCATCGTGAATCTTTACGAAAGCACCGAGAAAGCAGGAACCGTTGAAACTCGTGATGACGATGAAACCCGAATCGTAGACATCTTTGTTTCCGACATCAGACATGGCGGTTCAATGAGTATGGCGATTCAGAATACCTTTAACCTCAATCGTATGGGGAGTTAATTCATGAACTATTATCCTTCCTCTCTGCCACCTCCACAGCAGAGAGGCTACAGCTACAAAATAAAACCAAACATCATCAGAACCCAGATGGCGGATGGTCACGTAAGGCAGAGACTGGTTAATACCGGAACACCTCATGAACTTTCGGTCACTTTCATGTTTACCCAGAGTCAATATCAGGAATTCATGTCATGGTACCGCAACGACATCAGCTACGGTCAGGACTGGTTCTATATGCAGCTCCTTAACGAGTACGGCGGTACAGAATCGCTCTGCCGCATACAGAAGGGCGAACTCTCCACCACGCTTAACTGCGTTAACAGTGATGGTCCTTTGTGGTCGGTACAGTGCCGACTTGATGTAGAACCGGGCATTGGCGGTGATGAAGTATGGATTGATCCGGAAGGGTGGGATGAACTATATGCCTATATCTGGGTGGCCTATTACACCAATTATGAGTGGCCCGGGATCAAGCTCAAAAAGAATAAACTCGGCTATTACGTTTTTAAGCTGAATCTTCTCAAAGGTTATCCGTATGACGGGTATGTAGAATTTAACGACAACAACGGCAATACCACCTGGAGTTTTTATTCCTACGAAATAGATGACTGGGCTGGCCGTATTATCAAGGTTAAGCCGGATTCTAGTGAGGTGGAATACCTTTCATGGTTCAGTTAAGGAGACTTTATGCTTTATTCACTTGAAGAAATCTACGCGAGTGGCGGCAGGCTCCCCATCGTAACTCTCACCATAGAGAATGAAACTATAGGCACCTTGCGTTATGTACTTGGCTATGAGGACATGAGGCTATGGGAAGAAGATTACACCAAGTCTGCCTTCACGGTCTCTATGCCGGAAAGGTCTGACAGCGGCTTTTCAGATCTGTCCTTCGGTGTTGACGGAGTAAGCGGTGAAGCCTACGAATACATGAAACGGGTTATTGAGGCTCAGACACCTACCTTCATCACCGTTACCCAGTGGCATTACGAATATCACGACAAACTCTCTGAACTGACGCTTACCATCACCGGAGGTCGCATCACCCGGGAATCGGCAACCTTTACCGCATCCTTCTGCGACATGCTGAATCTTGAGTTTCCGCGCCTTCGCTATACCGCATCAAATGCACCGGGGCTTAAATATGTGGCTTAACCATTATCTTCTCATCAGACACACACCGAACGGCAGAAAATTCCCGTTCCTTGACTGCTGGGGACTTGTTATCGAGTTCTACCGCCGGGAGCTTGGCATAGAGCTTGATGACTATACGGATTTCAGCATTAAGGACGGATATGAGAAGGAAAAGCAGCGGGGCGGTTTTATGGAAGTCTCCGGGAGTATGGCAGAAAAGGGCGATGTGATCGCCTTTTTTCGTCACGGGCAGATCTTCCATGTTGCCGTGTACCTCGGCAGAGGTGAGATGCTGCATACCGGTCTTAACCGTCATGCCAGAGTTGAAAAGATCAAATCAATGCAGTTTGTAGAAGCAAAATTCTACAAATATGCCAGACATTTAAAGGAGAACCATGAAACTTGAAGTTGTAACTCGAGAGGACTTGAATAAAGTTCTTGAGCAGGTGGATCTACCTGAGTACAGTGGCAGTCTTACCGCATTGCTTAAGAGTCAGATTGCCTCATATGATCCTACACTTATGCCTTATCTGTCACTTTACGTTAACGGCAGAAAAGAGGAGCAGGGGAATTGGCAGGAGCTTTTTATCAGTTCTGATGATCACCTAAAGTTCGTAATCGAACCCGGCGTAACCGGTACTGCCATCGCTGCCATTATCTCCGTGGTGATTGGTGTAGCGAGTGCTGTCTATGCCATGGTGAGTATGCATAAGCTCGGCAAGAATAAACAGAAAAACACCAAACAGGGAAACTCCATCTATGACGTGAATGTCCAGGGCAACAAGGTAAAGCTCATGGAAATCATCCCGGAGAATTTCGGCTTCTTCAAGAGATTCCCGGATTACCTTGCCGACAGGCATGTGTTTTACCGCAACAATACTCTGTTCTGCGACATGATACTCTGTCAGGGTATTGGGCATTATGACTACAAGACAGATCACTCAGACATCTACATCGGCGAGACTCCGATAAGTGAACTCAAAGGGTGCTCTGCCTACGTCATTGAACCGGGAGTAAAGATTACCGCTGAAAACTCTCCGGAGGACAAATCCTGGTACTGCTGGTACTCATCAACCGAGGTTACCCAAAGCGGTCATACCTTAAAAAGCGGTCAGGGTAAAATCGATACCTCCTCTATGAACGGGGTGAATCTTGAGTTTAGGGGTAACACCTTCAGCGGCTGCAACTACAGGATATACAGCATCGGTTACGGTGGTTGCTCCGGTGGCGGTACCGAGACGGTACGCATCAAGCAGAACCTTGATTTGAAATGGGCAAACGGTACCATCTTCGAGTTAAGCGGTGCAGGAAATACACGTCTTGTCAGCACTGAAATTGTATCTGCAGAAACTGATGCTGCCTCTGGTATTACTACGCTCACGCTGAAATGCGCTGATGGATTTAAACCTGATGAGTTTTTCCGTGCAAGAGCCACAGAAATTCAGACCAGCGTTGATGAGGAAACCGGTGAAGAAACTGAGACCGAGGTGATTACCCGTAACGGCGATTATCTGAAAGTAACTCTTTCTGCCGTAACCTCCATTACCTACGATACCATTCCGTCAGGCTGCAGCGGCGGTAAAACCGTAACTGAGGATGAGGCAAATACCACCGAGGCTCTCTGTGAAATACTCGAAATAAGCTCTGATGAAGCCGGTCATGTTACGCTAAAGTTCGACAGTTGTGATTTAACAGTTCCTGCCTTTCCGGATACAGTTGAACCGTCTCAGCCCTACACGAAAATAACCGCTACGGCAAATCGCCTGGCAGGTTCTGTGTTTCAGCCGATGCCGGCGGATTATCCATATGAGGATAACGGCCTTTATGAAATTCTTGATTACACCAACGGTGTCTACACGGTTAAGCGCCTTAATGACAGCTACGGTGAAGTATCAGACTGGCATGGCTTTTATTCCACCGGAGTCAATCAGGAGCATGTGCTTTTTACTCTGGTTAGCGGTCAGGCAAGTGACGGTGGTTACGTAGGACCTTACCGGGCATGTCCTTACGGTGCTGAATCAAAAATCTTTGAGCTCGATTTCTCCATGCCGGGAGGTCTTGGCAAGCTTAACGATGATGGTGAGTTCGATAAACTATCCATCAGCATTCAGATTGAGTACCGCAGAGCAGGTTCCAATGAGCCGTATACCGTAATTGAGAAAACCTGGACCAACAATACCAACGACCAGCTTGCTGAAACCATCAGAATTGAACTTGAGACTGCCGGGAATTATGAGTTCAGGGTTCTTAGAACCTCGCAGGAGGATGGCTCTACCCGTGCTCTTGAGGAGATTAAATGGGTAGGACTTAAAAGCGTCACCAGCACCATTGACCGTTATGACAACATGACGGTGCTCATCTGCAGGTTCAAGGGTAACGAAACCTTATCCGAGCTTTCAGAAAATCAGCTTGCCACTTACTGGACAAGAAAACTTCCAGCTCTCGGGTATTCAGATAATCTGCCACTGGTGGCAACAAGGGATATCGCACCGGTGGTTCAGTACATTGTACGCAACTCCAAATACCGCAATATTCTGGATGTCGATACGCTCATGGATTTTGATGAGCTCTGGCGCTCCCAGGGACTTGAGTGTAACGGCTCCATCGATAGTGACAGCACTCTTTTGGAATCACTCAGAGATGTGCTCAACTGCGGCTTTGCGGTTCCGGTGGTTCGGGATAATACCTTATCGGTTAAGAGGCTTTATGCAGGAGCAACTCCAACGCAGATTTTTACCAAAAGCAATATGACTTCAAGTCCGGTAATCACCTATTCGCTGCCAAAGGAGGATGATGTTGATGAGGTGGTGGTAAATTTTACTTCGCCTAAAACCTACAAGACTGAAACGGTGTACTGCCATGTTGATGATGACGGGAATAAGCACATCACCTCCTATCCTGAATCAGATAATCAGGAGCAGCTTGAAGCCTGGGGCGTAACTGACTATGACCATGCGGTAGCTCTCGGTATGAGGCGACTTAGGTATCTCAGAAATACACGAGTTACCTATGAAATCAAAACCGAGCTTAACGGACTCAACTGTCAGTTCAACGACCTTGTTGGACTTATGCTGGATGAGAACTTATCCAACATCACCGGCAGGATAACCGGAATAAACGGTCAGACCGTTACCACGGACATAGAGCTACCGGAAGATATCTGGGAAGGCATCGTGTATATCTCAAGAAAGGATGGCTCCTACGGTGAATATACCTTTTACCGTAATG